>CAIKYI010000576.1 GCA_903831545.1 uncultured Methylobacter sp.
CAAAATTTATTAACAGTTCACCTCACCTTAAAGACACTCCGCCTGATTTGGGCCTGGAAGTGGCTTTTGCAGGACGCTCAAATGCGGGTAAATCGAGCGCCATTAATACTTTAACCCGACAAAATGCTTTAGCCAGAATCAGTAAGACACCGGGCAGAACCCAGATGCTCAATTTTTTTGAGATTAATGCCCAGCAGCGCTTTGTTGATTTACCGGGTTACGGCTATGCCAAAGTGCCTTTGGCTGTAAAGAAAAAGTGGCATGAGTTGATGGAAACCTATTTAACCAGTCGAAAATCCTTATGTGCAATTGTTCTGGTGATGGATGTGCGCCATCCCTTAACTGAATTCGACTGGCAGATGGTAGAGTGGTGCGAACAGACCGGTTTGCCGTTACATGTGTTATTAACCAAGGCGGACAAGCTTAATTACGGCGCCGCTAAAAATACGTTGTTGCAAGTGCAAAATGAGTTAAAAAACGCCAATTTTCCGATGACCATCCAGTTATTTTCGTCGTTAAAAAAAACCGGAATAGATGAGGTACATAAAGCCCTTGATCATCTTTTTAATCCTGTTGAACAGGCTCAAAGTGAAATCTCGACACCCTCCTGAGCAAGGAACAACTCGCAGTCAATATCCGGATTGACTTGTAACAGCTTTTGAAAAATATCTTCAAGACCCGCATCGCTGCGCGTTGGTTCGTGATGAGTAAAAAACAGTTTTTTTGCCTTTGCAGCACAAGCCAGTTTAATCCCCGAATCATAAGTGCCGTGCCCCCAACCTTGTTTGGAGGCATATTCTTCGTTGGTGTAGGATGAGTCAATGATCAACGCATCGACATTGCTCATGGCGCTAACGACTTCAGTCCATTTTTCATCAACAAAAGATTGGAATTCGGCATATTCATCATCTTCAGGTGCATAAATATTTAGCTGCGGCTCATAATCGCCGGTAAAAAAGATCGATTGCCCGTCGCAATCGATACGATAGCCAAAATTTAAAACCGGATGACTCAGCACAATTGGGGTGATAGTGGCGCTGCCAACCTTAACCGGTACTCCCGGTTTGATGGTGATGTATTCCATTTTGGCATTAAGCTGTGCTTCGCGAATCGGAAAGTAACTGTATTGTAACTGTACCGAAAGTGCCCGGTTGATGGTTTCATTGGTGACAGGATCTAATCCGCCGTAGATGGTAACTTTGTTGTTTGGAATAAATATAGGGATAAAAAAAGGCAGGCCCTGAATATGATCCCAATGGGTGTGGGTAATAAAGATATGCGCCTGAATGGGCATTTCTCTCAGAAGATTTTGTGCAAGAGCATGAATGCCGGTACCGGCGTCAAGAATGATTAAATCATTGTCATCGGTTCTGATTTCTATACAGGTAGTATTACCGCCATATTTAACGGTATTTGGCCCCGGTGTCGGAATGGAGCCCCTAACGCCCCAGAATTTAAATTTCATTGTTGACCTGTTGTGGGTTAAAAAAGGTTCCGTTTGACATAATATTCCGGTTGATCGGCTGAATAACTTTGTTGATCTGGTAAAAACTACAATTGTTGGGATATGCTGTTGCCAATCTGGTTTACATTGTTAAAATGAAAGTTGCGATTTTTTAGGTTTTAATAAAAGATTGCGCTTCGATCCTGACCGATTCCAAATCACCTAAAGCTTCACACAGGGCAGTCAGGTTCAGGCCGAAGCGGTTGATAATGGTTGCCGGGAATTCTTCAATCATTGAATTGCCACCATCACCGAACTCTAGCAGTTTGCTGATTTGATTGGCAGCAAAAACACAGTCTCTCAAGACGTTATCGCTGGGTTCAAGATTATGATGTTCTGCGATAGCGTCTATTAAAAGTTCTGACAACTCCCATCTCTCGGCCAGCATTTTTCCGGCTTGGGCATGATTTAGCCCGATAAATTCAAGTTCGGTCTGGTCCAGGGACAATTGTTGCTCGTTGCTTTTTTCCAGGGCGAGTTTAAATTCAGCGGGCATAAATTCTGCGAACACCACTTTTCCAAAATCGTGCAATAACCCGGCAACAAAACAATCACTGCATTGGGTTGATGTTAAGCCGATGCGTTCTGCAAGCATTTTACTGATTGCAGCGGTGGTCAATGAATGTAACAGAAAATTTGAGGTATTGAAATTGGCCTTGTTATTGGGATTTAGCATGCCCATGGCGGCAACGCCCAAAGCTATGTTTTTAATGGTATTCATGCCGATATGGACAACTGCGCGTTGCACTGAGGTTATTTTTTGCGGTAGACCATAGAATGACGAGTTAATAGCTTTAAGAATTTTAACGGTCATGACCGGGTCGCATTCAATTACACGGACAATATCTTTTGCCGAGGCGTTAATGTCTGAGGTTAATTGCACCACCTGTTGCACGCTTTTAGGAAAGGCCGGCATCTTTTCAACGAGGGCTATCAGTTTTTCGTTTTTTAGGTTGGTCATAA
>CAIKYI010000577.1 GCA_903831545.1 uncultured Methylobacter sp.
AACAACGTAAATGAGCAACCTGGTTCAGCTTCAGTGGTTCAGTCGGTCACTTCATCAGTTAACGGTGTTGGCTATTCCGGTATGGGCTATACAACTTCTGGCGTCAAAATGGTGCCTTTAGCCAAGAAAGGCAGCACTACTTTTGTTGAAGCGACCCCTGAAAATGCAACTACAGGAAGCTATCCTTTAACGCGTTACCTGTATGTTTATGTCAACAAGAAGCCAAATCAACCTTTGGCACCTTTAGACAATGAATTTATCAAGATGGTCTTGTCTAAAACCGGTCAGCAAGTTGTTATCAAAGACGGGTATATTCCGTTACCAGCAAAAGTTGTTGATAAAGTATTGGCTACTTTAAAATAAGCTAGGTTTTTGTTAGAAAAGGATTGTTATTGTGCATGGACGCTTTGACAGGGAAGTCTGGCTGAATGTGTTGTTATTTCTCCCCTCAGTAAGTAAGAGCGCATCGGGCAAAAAAACGGCTGAGATTCACTTTGTGAAATCTTGGCCTTTTTTTTATTATCATCGTGATATTTAATTTCTAGTAGCTTGAACATGTCAGAAATATCTCCTCCTATAAAACAATCTTCCCTAAAAATCAGTGAGGGTGAACTTCACCAACGCTGGCGACTGATCAAAGATACCCTGGCACGCTATGGCGTGATTGTTGGTGGATTGGGTGTTATCGTTGCCATCGTACTGATTTTCTTTTATTTATTGTACGTTGTATATCCGCTGTTTATCTCCGCTAACGCAACACCCACCAGTGAATATGCGGTACCCGAACAGGCGCTTGGAAAAACATTGCTTCTTGAAATAGAAGAACAAAACGAGCTTGCCGCCCGTTTTACCGACAGTGGTCAAGTGGTGTTTTTTGAAGCCGCTACCGGCAAAACCCGTTTGACCAAGGCTATCGCAATACCTGACGGCGTGCATATCACCAGCTTTGCGCAGGGTAGTCCAGTCAGCGAAGGCGCGGTGATTTACGGTTTATCAGATGGCCGGGCAATTATTGTCAAGTATCAATACAAAGTCACTTTTCCCAATAATAATCGGCTTATTACACCCTCACTCAAATATCCCTTGGGCGAACAGCCTCTGGTATTGGATGAATCTGGCGCAGCATTGGAAAAAGTCGCGGTTAAAGTGGGCGAAAGCGGCTCAACGATTGTTGCCAAATCCGCCGATACTGCCCAGGGACCGGGTAAAATCCGTCTGATCAGTTTTGAAAAAGAACAATCTTTGTTTGCTGATGAGGCTGCCTTAACCCGGACAGAGTCTGTTCTGGAAATGCCGACGGCAGGCATTACCGACATTCTGATCGACAAGGACGAATACAATCTGTATCTGATTACCAAAGATGGACAATTACTTTATTTTGATATCAGCAACAAAAGTAAACCCAACTTAAGGCAGCAACTTGATGTGGTCGAGGCAGGACAGAAAATCACCGGCATGACTTTTTTAAATGGTGACTTGTCCTTGATCATAGGTGATTCCAGCGGCCTGGTTTCCCAGTGGGGCAAAGTTAAAGACCAGCAAAACCATCCTGCCATGCAAAAAATCAGATCTTTTAAAGTGTCTGACAAAGCAATCGTTGCCATTAATGCCGAACAGCGCCGGAAAGGCTTTATGACCACTGATGCCGATGGCGTCATGGGCATTTATCATTCAACGTCTGAACGGATGTTGATTAAGGAGCGCATCAGCGAAACATTGCCCACGGCTTCGGTTTTGTCACCAAGAGCCAATGCTTTGCTGCTGGAATCGGTTGACGGAAAAATGCATCTTTGGCATGTTGACAACGAACATCCCGAAGTTTCAATCAAATC
>CAIKYI010000578.1 GCA_903831545.1 uncultured Methylobacter sp.
ACCGGTTTTGCTTATAGTGATCTGATTGAATTGCCGGTTTTGCTGGAAGCTGCCAGTAACGTTAAAGCCATTGTTCGGCAAGGACAGGACGCTAATCCTTTACATTGCAAAGTGTCTACAAAAGCCGCCAACTGGCCACTGTATTACGGTAGACAAAATCCGCTCAAGTCACTGGAAGATCAGCAAAAAATCGATTTATTGCGACACGTGGACAGCGAAACCCGAAAGCTGGACAGTCGTATTGAAGAGGTTATTATCAGTCTGGTGGGTGCCCACGAACATATCATTGTGGCCAGGCAAGACGGTTCTCTGGTTGCCGATATACGACCTTTGGTGCGCATGAATGTTACGGTCATTGTCGAACAAAATGGTCAACGCGAACAAGGCAGTATGGGCGGTGGTGGTCGTAGTGATTACACCCGGTTTATCGAACAGGATTCAGCGCTGGAATATGGTCGCGAAGCGGTAAGACAGGCGCTGGTAAATCTGGAAGCCGTTGACGCGCCTGCAGGCAATATGACCGTTGTGTTGGGGCCGGGTTGGCCGGGTATTTTGCTGCATGAAGCCATTGGCCATGGTCTGGAAGGTGACTTTAATCGCAAAGGCACGTCTGCGTTTAGTGGGCGGGTTGGTGAGCGGGTTGCTTCTGATTTATGTACGGTAGTCGATGACGGTACCTTGCCGGATCGACGTGGCTCGTTGAGCATCGATGATGAAGGCACGCCAACCGAAAAAACTGTGCTGATTGAAAATGGCATACTTAAAGGTTATATGCAGGATAAGCTTAATGCCCGGTTGATGGGCGTCAGTCCAACCGGTAACGGTCGACGTGAATCTTATGCGCATCTGCCGATGCCACGTATGACCAACACTTACATGTTACCGGGTCAGCATGATCCTGACGAGATAATTAAATCAGTAAAAAAAGGCCTGTATGCCAGAAATTTTGGCGGTGGACAGGTTGATATTACTTCAGGCAAATTTGTATTTTCTGCCAGCGAAGCTTACCTGATCGAAAATGGCCAAATCACCCGTGCGGTTAAAGGCGCGACACTGATAGGTAATGGACCGGATGTGTTAACCAAAGTGTCCATGGTCGGTAACGATCTGCAACTAGATAGCGGTGTCGGAACCTGTGGCAAGGAAGGCCAAAGCGTGCCGGTCGGCGTTGGTCAGCCTACCTTAAAAATTGACGGATTAACGGTTGGCGGGACCAGCGTTTAAGTTAGATTTACCCAATATTTTCTTTATACAAGAAATAGAGCCGACAGATCAGTCATAAAACTTGAATGGATTGAAGATGTTGTGTCCTTTCCAGTTAAGTCCCAAAAGCAAGCAGATGGTCGGTTTAAAAAATGGGGATTTATTCAGGAAGAGAATAAATACCTAAGAGTTATTTTGCTGGAAGATGAAGAGACGGTACATAATGCTTTTTTTGATAGAGGGTTTAAGGAGGTAGATGATGAAAATTAAATATTTTGAAGATACCGATACAGCATTGTTGGAGTTCTCAGAGCATTCGGTTTTCGAGACGAAAGAAATTAATCAAAATATTTTTCTGGACTTGGATGAGGCTGGTAACTTGATTGGAATGACTATTGAACATGCAATGTTACAAGCAAATATTAATGAAGTTTCATTTCAGCAAATAAGCCGACAAGTAGCATAAATAAAATATTGTAAGGTGCGTATCGCCTAACAACTTCTACACCAACAGAGAATACA
>CAIKYI010000579.1 GCA_903831545.1 uncultured Methylobacter sp.
TGAATGTACCATACCTTGTAACCATTCAGCCTTATAGGCCCGGATAGTTACCCATAAAAAAAACGTTTTAACTTTAATACCAATTACGCCAGGATATTTTTACCGATTTAAGGCACCAAAATATAGTGCCGAAGTAAGATAGTTTAGTGTTGCTATCGGTGCGTAAACGGGATTATTTGCACCAAGCTGAAGCGGTATTTGCCTAATAAACAAACGTCACCAAATCTTGTTAATACCTTAAGATGATTATTCATGGTTCTACTATATCGGGCTATCAGGGCTTAAAGGGGATTTGGGCGATACCTTTAGATTTTGTTTGGTAGATTAACAGGTTATGGCGCAAGTTTTGCTGCTATCCAATAAAATGTGTTTTTTTAAACAGTAGTCATTCTACTTTGCCAGATTATAGGTAAGTTCAACACACCCGCCGGGAAGCAATGGTTTGATCATGTCATCTGTCAAAGCAGTACCAAATACGTAATTTAGTATCGAGGAAACGGCAATGTCTAATTTAATTACCTCATTAACCACTCTTCTTCAATCTTATTTACACTGGCTTTCAGGTATTCCAGGCGAAGTAGCCAGTGTTATTTTACTTATCGCCTTTGTGGTGCTGTCAGCGCTTGAACTTAACTATCCAAAACGTAGCTTGCCGCTTAAAAAACTGCGTCAGTCTTATCAAACCAACGTTAGTCTGTTCGTTTTTAACAGTATCGTTATTTCGTCTGTATCCACAATTCCCTTGATGCTGGTGGCCGGTTATTTTTCCAACCAGGGCTTGCTAAGCAGTATACAAAACCCTGCCGGCAAAGCACTGCTATCCTTTTTGTCACTCGATTTATTGCTGTATTTTTGGCATAGAGCCAGCCATCAGCTTGATGGTTTGTGGATGTTCCATAAAGTTCATCATAACGATGCTTATTTAAATGTCTCAACCTCTTTTCGGATACATTTTGTAGAGCTATTAATCCTTACTATTGTAAAAACGGCTTTTATTATAGTAGCCGGCGTAGATCAAATTATCATTCTGGCCAATGAATCCATTTTTACGCTGTTCATCATGTTCCATCACACCAATATTTCCTTTCCCTTTGAAAGGCACCTGGCAAAATGTCTTATCGTGCCCTATTTGCATCGAGTCCACCATTCCGTGGAACGTAAGGAACACGATACTAATTATGGCGCAGTGCTTTCGCTATGGGATAGACTGTTTGGTAGCTATGCAGAACTTGAGCCGATAGACATCGGCATTAAGAGCAGCTCTCCGCAGACCTTTTCTGGGCTTATAAAGTTTGGTTTTATGCCAAATCCCAAAACACCTGCCAATCAACCTGAACCGAACCTGACAGCGATGATCGCTGAAGCGGCTTATTACAAAGCGGAAAAGCGGGCTTTTACTCCCGGCAATGAGCTTCTTGATTGGCTTGAAGCAAAAACAGAAATTATAAAAATGGTGTATGGCGACAAACCTGACAAAAAAATCACCAACGAAATGACAACCCTGCGAACTGGTCAGCCGGTGTGTCATAGTTAAGACCATGATTTAATTGATAAAAACAACCACCCGCTAAAACTGGTGGGTTTAAGTTACGGACTGGAAGTCCGGATACGCATCGACTTAACGATGCGTCCTGGTTACCCTCAGTCTAATTTTGCGTAGCAATATACTGATCCAATTAAGCTGACCCTATACCTCAAGCATCTGAATACACAAATTACAAAACTGAAGCTAACCGGCTAGAAGTCGGTCGCTTAAACCTTGTGATGGAAAGTTATTTCTTTCTACGAAACACATAAACAGCCGCTCCCAATTCAGGGGGCAAAACCAGTGCACTCAGTTTTTTATCCTCTTCAAAATCAAAATCGGTTTGTTGCCGGTAATCTTTCCAATTACCAAACGCAAACTGGTGATGACTACCGATAACGATATAAAGCTGCACACTGACCGTGTTAAAAACGCTGCGTTCAAAATCGTTCTGCGCCGGTGGCCATGAACAAATGACGACCTCTGGATTATAGGTAGATAGGGCTAGCCGAGCATCGAGTTTTTCAATCCATTCGGGGTAATCAACAGCATTTTTCCAGCTATGATTATCCGTTGCGGTTATCTGAACCCCCTGGTTTTTCAAAAACCGGGTCAGCGTTCCGTCTCCCGCACCAATTTCAAGACAACTGCGTGATGCAATCATTTTGTCCAGAGAAACAATCAGCGCCCGTGAATAAAAACAATAAATCCCCTTGGGTTGCACCAAAGGCATTAATCGTTTTTTTTGCCAAACCAGCGGCCAAAACAATCGAAACCAGAACATAGACACGGGTTTACGTTCCAAGCCTCTGGCAAATAACAATTTTTGAGCAATATAACCATTTAGCAGATTGAAGCGCAATCTCCCGTTTGTTGCCCCGGCATCGGCGGCAAGCATACTCAGACAGAGTTTTTTAATGGATTCTTGCGCCATTCTGCTGCGAATAAATGCCAATAATTCAGCATCCATTTTATCATTGCGCTTTCCGGAAACTGGTTTTGGCCATGACACCGGTCTGGAGGCCTGAGCCAAATAAATTTGTAATTCTTCAGCGATACCGCCTTCAACAATGGCAGTAAACTCCTGTTGTACGGCTAACCATTGCTCAGGATAGCGTGCGCAAAGCTCATCCAATGACGGATTGGTTTTAAGCCACTTCAGCGTTTTTATATAACCTGCTTGCTTCATTGTAAAACCTTGGTTAATCACACTCATACCCAGAAAAATAATTACAGGAGATGCTGTTGTGTCTAACTAATACATAAAAATAAATAGAATAAAATTAAAAAAATCTGATGCTGGATTTTTTATAACCAAATTAGTTTGTATAATAACAACAGCGTTTTTAACACACTATAATAGGGTTAAAAACCACCATATCTTGATTAAATTTTAACTTTAGGCGATAAAAAAATGAATACCAATAGAGACGATTCTAATGAGATTGACGAAGAGGAATTAGAGCTAAAACGTTATATTAAACAAGGAAGCAATCTTAAATGGACATGGATAATTGGTCTTCCGGTAATATACATCTGCATCATGTTCGGAGATCCTTCTCAATGGTTATTGGCAATACTTGTAGCAGCTTATATCTACATGGCAACAACAAGGTATTTCAAATAAATTTCTTCCAGGTTTTACTGAAAGAAATTCTTGTTATTTTGAAAAACGATCACTTCTTTTCTCTAAAAAATAACGTTCCAGTTTATGAAAATAAGCATATATACCGTATAAAAATCCACCCGCAACAGGTAGTGCAAAATACCAGTGCTCTTTTGCAAAAGCTAAAAATTTTAATATTTCCGCGCCATAGATATAGGCAGGTGTAATGGTAATTGCAGCCCACACCCAGGCACTAATCAGATTAATAATGGCAAATTTTTTCGCCGAATATTTGGTAATGCCAATCGACATGGGAATAACGGTTCGCAGACCATACATATAACGCTGCACAAAAATAATAGGCCAGCCATATTTTTTTAACAGTAAATGTGCAATTGCAAACTTGCGCCTTTGTTTATGTAATTTACGTTGAATAAAATTTTTATTAAAACGCCCCACATAAAAATAAATTTGATCCCCAGTAAATCCACCCAGACCCGCCACAAAAATTGACATGAAAAATTCCATATCTCCGGTATGGGACATGATTCCACTCATGATCAAGCCCATTTCGCCTTCAATTATGCTCCAAAGGAATAATATGATGTAGCCGTAGTCCTTTAACCAGCCGATAAAATGCTCTTCCATAAATACCTTAATTTTGTTGAGATAGCGTTTTAATTACAACCCTATCTATATTTATATTATTAAAAAACCTCATGCCGGATGTAGAAAACCCCACGGAAGAAGCATCATCTAATTTTAAAATTAAAAATGTTGTTTTGTATCAATACCTTTAGATAAAGATATACCGCACTTAGAGCAAACACCCATTTTTACTCATAAAATCCATATAAGAACATAACTTCTTCATCTCCTTCCAAGATGAATTTTACATCATCATCAGAAATTTCAACATCGAGATAGTAAGCCTCGTTGGCATCATCAAAGTAATCAGACTTTATGTAAAA
>CAIKYI010000580.1 GCA_903831545.1 uncultured Methylobacter sp.
CGCAACCAGGGTCAGGTTCAAAAAACCAGATTCATCACCCTCGAAAACAGTTATCACGGCGAAACGCTAGGCGCATTGGCAGTTGGTAATGTGCCTCTCTATAAAGAAACCTACGCTCCATTATTAATGGACGTTATAACAGTGCCCGGGCCGGATTGTTACTTTCGTGAAACGGGCGAATCCTGGGCGGATTATTCGACGCGTCGGTTTGCATTGATGGAGCAGACCCTACAAAATCAGTGTCAAACAGTTTGCGCCGTCATTATTGAACCTTTAGTGCAATGCGCCGGTAATATGCGTATGTACGATCCAGTATATTTAAAACTGTTGCGGGAAGCCTGCGATAAATATAACGTGCATTTAATTGCCGATGAAATTGCCGTTGGTTTCGGTCGCACAGGAACATTATTTGCCTGTGAACAGGCGGCAATCAGTCCTGATTTTATGTGTTTATCCAAAGGCTTAACGGGCGGCTATTTACCGTTGTCGGCGGTGTTAACCACGACTCAGGTCTATCAGGCGTTTTATGATGACTATCAAAACATGACCGCTTTTTTACACTCTCATAGTTATACCGGCAATGCGCTGGCTTGCCGGGCAGCTTTGGCGACAATAGATATTTTTCAGCAGCAAAATATTATTCAAAAAAATCAAAATTTAGCTGTTGCAATGGCTAAAGCGACGAATCATTTTAATGAGCATTCGCATATTTCTGAAGTCCGTCAAACCGGCATGATTCTGGCGATTGAAATGGTTAAAAACAAACATACCCGAGAGCCTTACCCCTGGCAGGAGCGTCGCGGTCTTAAAGTCTATCAATATGCCTTGACCAAGGGGGTATTGTTACGCCCTTTAGGCAATGTCATTTATTTGATGCCGCCCTATATTGTCACTGAAGAGGAATTGATGCTAATCGCAGAAGTGGCCTGGCAGGGTATAGAACATGCGGTAAAGGATTAATTATGCGCATCTCCAGATTATACACGTCCACTTCACTGGCTACAGGTAAACAAATCGAACTGGATGAAGACAATGGGCATTATGTCAGGACAGTACTACGCCTAAAGAAAGATGCACAAGTCATTTTATTCAACGGTCAAGGCGGTGAATATTTGTGTACGGTTACTGAAGTCAGTCGAAAAGCCGTGTTAATTAACGTCCAACAATGGAATGACCGCACTGTGGAATCTCCGTTGCAGGTCAGGCTGGGTTTGGGTATCTCACGCGGCGATAGAATGGACTTGGTGGTACAAAAAGCCGTGGAGCTGGGAGTAAACCACATTACGCCCTTATTGACCGAACGTTGTGTGGTTCAATTTAAAGGCGAAAAAAAGCCACAACGGCTTATACATTGGCAAAAAATCGTGCAACATGCAGCCGAGCAAAGCGGCCGCACCTTTGTTCCTGACTTGCCCGAAATTGATTCGCTACAAAACTGGGTTGGCAAGCAACAAGGCTTGAAAGTATTTCTGGATCCTTATGCTGAAACAACTTTAACTGCGCTAAAACCTGAAATAACGAATAGCAGTATCGAACAATGTCTAAAGGTGACTTTATTAACCGGGCCGGAGGGGGGCTTTTCCAATGAAGAAAGAGACCTTGCTGCGGCAGCCGGCTTTATTCCGGTTCGATTAGGTGCCCGCATTTTAAGGACAGAGACTGCATCATTGGCGGCTTTGGCCGCAGTGCAGCTGTTATGGGGTGACTTTGGCGAAGATAAAAAGTTATGATAAGAAAAGTTTTTTATGCCTTGGTTCCCTTTTTAGTCTTGCTGAGCGTTGCTTCATTAGCAAGTATTGCTGGCTATTTTATTTTTCAGGGGCTAGACGGCGAATATCCGTTGTCCAAAATAATTTCTAAAACAACACAAGTATTTTTGGTGCTGAGTATTTTTCCAGCCATGGTCTATCTTAAAATAAACAGGTATGAGTTGGGCTTTGCAAAAAAATCGGTCTTATTAAGGCAGGTCTTTTCAGGATTTGTTTTGGGGTTTATTACCTTGGTGCCCGTTTTTATCATCCAGTATGCGCTTGGAATAAATATCATTGATGAAGCACAACAATGGACAGTTGAGGATATTGCTAAAAAAATACTGCTCTCGTTGTTACTGGCATTACTGATTTCAATGATTGAGGAACCAATGTTTCGAGGTATGCTTTTTGTCGGTTTAAAAAAGAAATTGCCGGTCATCGCGTCAATTATGCTCAGTTCGATATATTATGCAGCGTTGCATTTCTTGAACAGCAAGACTGAGCTACCGATTGAAGATGTGCATTTCTTAAGCGGCTTTTCTTTATTGGGCGAAGCTTTCGCTAATTTACTAAAACCTGAAATTCTTTCTGCATTCATTGCGTTATTGATGGTCGGTATTTTTCTTGGAACGTTGAGGGCTCAGGTAAAAGAAAGCTTGGGGCTATGCATTGGTTGTCATACCTGCTGGGTATGGCAAATCAAAATGAGTAAAAGTTTATTCAATACCGACTTTGGTTCAGACTATGCCTATCTGGTTAGTAGCTATGATGGGGTCGTTGGGCCATTAGTTAGCGTTTGGCTAGGTCTCGCTCTTCTCGCCTATTTTTTTTATAAAAAACGGCTAAGGAACGTGCATGAAATAACTTGAGCAACTTTGATAGTAAGAATCTCCCTAGCTCTTTTTTTAAAGGAGAGCTGGATGCCAGTTGATTATGTCATGCACATTCATAAGAGGCTGGCTATAAATAGCTTTGATCGGTTTTGGTAAGGTGCATATTGGGATACATAGCAGCTTTATCTGGCTACGACTCGTATTGTTGGATAGTCTTCCGGAAATATTTAGCAAAGAATATACTAAATTTACAGGTCATTTTACCGGAAAAATAAACAAATATTCGGTGCAATTCAGGCGTGAGCAGTCGTGGATACTATCTAATTAGTCCCTGAAATTTTCAAACTGCAAGGGCATGCCCAGATCTTCGGCCCTCAACATTTTAATTACATCCTGCAAATCATCTCTGTTTTTTCCAGTCACTCTGACCTGGTCACCTTGAATGGCAGCCTGAACTTTAAGTTTTTTATCTTTAATTAATTTGACGATTTTTTTTGCCAATACCGAATCCAGTCCCTGTTTCATAATAATTTCCTGGCGTACGGATTTGCCGCCGGGTTTGGGATCGCCAACTTCCATACAGGCGATGTCTACACCGCGCCGGCTAAGTTTTGTGCAAACCACGCTAAACATTTGTTGCAATTGAAATGTAGATTCCGAAGTCATAATCAATTTGTCGTCGGTTAATTCAAAGCTGGAATCAGTGCCTTTAAAATCAAAGCGGGTGGTCACTTCTTTATTGGCTTGATCAACGGCATTTTTAATTTCATGCTTGTCAAACTCAGAGATGATATCGAAAGTAGGCATAGTTATAATTAAATCAAAG
>CAIKYI010000581.1 GCA_903831545.1 uncultured Methylobacter sp.
GGCTATCATATCAATATCGTTGACACCCCGGGCCATGCCGATTTTGGTGGTGAAGTGGAGCGAGTCTTATCGATGGTTGATTCAGTATTATTGCTGGTTGATGCGGTAGACGGCCCTATGCCGCAAACCCGTTTTGTAACCCAAAAAGCATTTGCCTTGGGTCTGAAACCGATTGTAGTCATCAACAAAATTGACCGTCCTGGCGCGCGTCCAGACTGGGTTGTGGATCAAACTTTTGATTTATTCGACCGTTTGGGTGCTACCGATGAACAGCTGGATTTCCCTATTGTATTTGCCTCTGCAATCAATGGTTATGCCGGCCTTGAACACACCGTAACGGGTGGTGACATGACACCGTTATTTGAAACTATTATTTCTAAAGTAAGCCCCCCACCGGTTGATATCGATGGTCCGTTCCAAATGCAGGTAACCAGTCTGGATTACAACACCTATACAGGCGTTATCGGTATTGGTCGTATTCAGCGCGGCACTATCAAACCTAACATGCCACTGGTTATCGTTAATCGGGAAGGTGTGGAACGTAAAGGTCGCATGCTTCAGGTTTATGGTTTTCACGGTTTGGATCGCGTTGAAGTTCAGGAAGCGCGTGCCGGTGACATTATTGCTTTTGCCGGTATTGAAAAACTCGAAATTTCTGACACCATCTGCCATCCGGATTCTGTAGAAGCCATGACACCGTTATCGGTTGATGAGCCTACTGTAACCATGACTTTCCAGGTTAACAATTCGCCATTCGCGGGGCGTGAAGGTAAATTTGTAACTACCCGTCAAATTCGCGATAGATTGGATAAAGAGTTACAACATAACGTCGCGCTAAAAGTTGAAGACACTGGAGACCCGGATAAATTTAAAGTTTCAGGTCGTGGCGAACTGCATTTATCGGTTCTGATTGAAAACATGCGTCGCGAGGGCTTTGAAATGGGCGTCTCACGTCCTGAAGTTATTCTTAAAGAAATCGACGGCAAAAAATGTGAGCCGTTCGAAATGGTCACAATTGAAGTGGAAGAAATCCACCAAGGCACCATCATGGAAAAACTGGGTGACCGTAAAGGTGACCTGACTAACATGGTTCCAGATGGCAAAGGTCGTATCCGTCTGGAATACATGATGCCGTCACGCGGACTGATTGGTTTCCAAACAGAGTTCATGACCGCTACTTCAGGCTCCGGTTTGTTGTACCACGTATTTGATCATTATGGTCCGATGAAACCAGGTGATGTGGGCAGTCGTTCACGTGGCGTATTGATTTCAATGGTTGCAGGTAAAGCGGTTACTTATTCTTTACATCCATTACAAGAACGTGGCGAGTTGCTGTTGGTAAATGGTGATGAAGTTTATGAAGGCATGTTAGTGGGCCTGCATTCACGTACCAATGATTTAACTGTTAATCCCTGTAAACCTAAACCGCTGACTAACGTACGCGCATCAGGAACAGATGAAAGTTTGGTGTTGGCGAGAATTCAAAAAATGACGTTAGAGCAAGCCTTGGAATTTATTGCCGAAGACGAATTGGTAGAAGTCACGCCAAAATCGATACGTTTAAGGAAGAAATTCTTAACTGAAAACGAACGTAAAAGAGCGTCAAAAAGCTAACATGAAACAGATAACATCCCTTCTAGGGATGTTATCTGTAAATTATCGGTTTTTATCTTGTGCCAAAGACCACAATGGTTTTGCCGTGTGCGGAAATCAGTTTTTTACTTTCGAGTTCTTTTAAAACCCGCCCAGCCATTTCCCTTGAACAACTCACCATACGACCAATTTCTTGTCTGGAGATGTGCAATTGCATTCCGTCAGGATGGGTTATTGCCTCAGGACTTTTACACAAGTCCAGTAAAGTTCTCGCAACGCGTCCTTCTACATCCATAAACGCCAGATTACATAAATTGCGGCTGGTGCTTAAAAGCCTTGCCGATAATTGTTCACCAAGCATATACAAAATATCATGCGCATGTTCCAGTAAGTCTTTTCTTATAACCTGATGAAAACGGTCGTAACTGATTTCAGCCAAATGGCATTCCGTTCGTGTTCTAACAATCACTTTTCTTGTTTCAACGGTTTGAAAAACCCCAACCTCACCAATAAATTCATTTTTATTCAGGTAGGCAAGTATGAGTTCATGATCTCCTTCGGCATCTTCTACGCAAACACTGACTGATCCATCCAAAATAAAAAATAAACGATCGCCGGTTTCTCCGGGTCGAACAATAATGGATTTCGCAGGATATTTTTTTACATGACAAAAACGCATGAATTGTTCCAGCGCTTCTTTGTAAGGCGTTTCTTGGTGGTTAAGCATTATAGCAACCTTTCATCTATCATCGGCATTGTTGTAATTATCGCCCACAATGCAGGATTTTCACAAAAAAATCAATATTGTCACACTGGCAGCAAGCGTTTATATGCTAATCTATCAGTCATTTTTTACGGGGAAAATAAATGCAAGTAACAGTTAAGTGGGTAGACGGCGTGATGTTCGTCGGTGAGACAGGTAGCGGACATGCAGTAGTCATGGATGGGCCTCCTGACCACGGTGGTCGCAATATAGGCATGCGGCCGATGGAAATGCTTTTGCTGGGTGTGGGCGGCTGTTCGTCATTTGATGTGATCCAGATTCTACAAAAAGGTAGAAATGACCTTGTAAAGTGCGTTGCAGAGGTAACTGCCGAGCGGGTTGATGCTATTCCAAGCGTATTTAGCAAAATTCATCTGCATTTTATTGTCAGCGGCCATGATTTAAAACCCGCTGCTGTTGAACGGGCGGTCAAATTATCTGCTGAAAAGTATTGCTCGGCATCTATCATGTTAAGCAAGGCCGTTGAGATCACCCATGATTTCGAAGTTATTGAGCTTTAAATTTTTCCATGAAAGTTGTTAACCTAGCAGTGGGAGTGACGCTTATGACGCAATTATTGCTTCAATTTGCAACGTAGGCGTAACTTCAATAACAAATGTTGATCCATCGGGGTGATGGAAATGGTCAGTAGAGATAAATAGAAGTTATCCCAAGCACCTGAATGGATGCATCAGTTATTCATTTTTTGGCGGTTATTGCTTCAATTATATCTAAATACTCTTCTATTTTTGGCCTGTATAAAAACAGCCCCAGCGCAGCAAGCCCGGTGAAAATATATAGCGTATTAAAACCGTCACCCCATATAAACATGAGTAAGCCAAAAACGCCTATCACTTCGATCAACGACATGGAGACGATGATGGTTGTCAGATAACGTTTTTTAGCTTGAGCAACAATGCTCTCGTCGTTAACAATTGCCTTGTAGTCAACAGGCATGGTTTGGTTCAGACGTAGTTGAATATGCCGGATCAGGTTTGTTAGTGGAAAGGTTACGATCGCAACTACATAAAATACTGTTCTGAAAAGTACTCGCTGAGCCTCAGGTAACGGCTCTTGCAGCGTTGCTCCCAAAACATGACAAACAATAGGTATAGCTGCCAACATTGTAAACATTATCCCTGCAATGACCCACGGCAAGATAAAATCTGACGTTAATTGTTCGCGTTCAATCGGGCGTCCCATGTTGTTTCCTGTTTAGTTGATGGTATTGACCATGATACCAAACCCCACAACCGTCTTGTTGTAATTTAAACATATATACATAATGTGTAGTTTTCTGCCAAACATTGACATTAATGTTTGGCGTCCATGTTGCTCGGAACGATTATGTTTTCCAATACCGACTGATCCATGAGCCGAGTCAACCAGGCTTCTGCCGTTGCCCGATTGATTTTAAGCACGTTGTTAGGAAAAAAACCAAAACCAAGGATTAATAAGGCTGACACGCACAATAACGTCAGTTCCCGGGGACGTAAGTCCTGTACTTGCCTGACGCCATCCTGGGTAATAGGCCCAAAAAATGCGCGACGGGTAAAAGACAGCATATACGCGGCACTGAGTATCGCACCAAGTAGTGCGGCGATGCTGATGCTGGGGTGGGCCAGAATAGTGCTTACAACCAACAATAATTCAGCGGGAAAACCGCTGGTGCCGGGTAGGCCAATGCTGGCAAGCATGAACAGAAAATAAAAACTGGTTAGCACCGGCATCACTTTAGCCAGGCCACCCAGATGAATGATTTCGGTACTGCCCAGACGGTGCTGGATAAAACCGGCTAGCAACATCAAAGATCCTGCGATCATCGTAAAATTTAGCAATTGAAAAATGGCTCCCTGTATACCCTGCATATTCAGGGATGCAATGCCGATGACAACAAGTCCGACATGGCTGACGCTGGCATAAGCAAGCAAACGGCGTAAATTGGTTTGTTGCAAGGCAATCAAGGCGCTATAAACCAGAGTAATTGCACCAAGAATGCCAAGTACCCAGCTATATTGAACGGCAGCGGAAGGCGCCAGCGGCATCACAAAACGAATGATACCAAAAACCCCCAGTTTCAAGCCGGTCAATAGAGCGGTTAACTGCGTGGGCCCTTCCATAGAGACAGTCGGCAGCCAGGTATGGAACGGTACTAACGGCGCTTTAACCGCAAAGCCAAGGAGTAAGAGCAAAAATACCAGTGCTTGTATATTATCGGCTACTGGCGTTTGCAATAATACCGGTAAACTGAATGACAAATCCCCTGAAATATTGCCGCCCACAGCGGTGGCATGATTTACAGCAAGTATGATAATTGCAAACAGCAACGGAACTCCGCCAAACAACATAAACATCGTGTATTTTATTGCCGCACTCCGTCGCTCTGAGCCTATGCCCCATAAGCCTATCAAAAAGAAAATAGGCGGTAAGGTCAGCTCCCAAAACAAAAAGAATAGTGCCAGGTCCAGCGCCAAAAAAACACCCAGAGTGACGCCTTCCAAAGCCAGTAATAAGGCAAAATGCAAGCAGGTCTGATGTTGCACTGAATTCCAGGAAGCGAGGATAGCCATTATCGTCAGCAGTGCCGACATGGGTAAAAACAAAACCGAAATGCCGTCTACACCAAGCAGATATTCAATATTCAGGTTTGGTATCCAGGTATAACGCTCAACCAATTGAAAATTAATGTTATCGGCGTCGAACAGCAGCACAATAACGCCTGTCAAAATTAGCTCCAGGGCAGCAAAAAAAAGCGCAATATATTTTGCAAGGCGAATATTACGGGTCGCTACAATGCAAATTGCACCGAGTATGGGCAGTAAAATAATCAGACTTAAAACAGGAAAATTTGCATTACTCATGGGGTTCAACCTGGGTACTGGCAGCATCGTCTTTTGATAAAGGCGCGCCATGCATTGGAAATTGTATTTTGATGGCGGCTGCGTCCTGATCGATAAAGTTCAGCCATGGTGTCGTGTAAAAGCCGGTACCGATAAGAATCAGACAAATGACCACAGTGATGAAACGTTCCTTCCAAACAGGGTGATGGGAGCAGCTATAAGGTTGTTCAACACGTTTGGGTGTTGCCATAAATATCCGCTGAAAAGCCCATAGCAAAAAAGCGGCAGACATAACATTGCCAAGCAGAATAGTGATTGCAAGCAACCAGCCGTCTTCTTCGATAATTCCTTCAACGAGTAAGTGTGCCGCGTCAAACCCGGGGGTGCCGGGCATCACCATAGTACTCAAAGCAGCTACCAAAAACAGTATGGCTAGCGTACCATTAGTGTCAAACAGGCCGCCTAATCGTGGAAGATAAGCGGTACGGGTACGTTCATAAATCAGTCCGACACTAAAGAGCATACCTGCCATTGCCAAGCCGTAGGCCACGGACAGTAGCAGGCTACCTTCGAGGCCGTTTTCGTTAAAACAAAAGATGCCTATGACCAGCATACCTGTTTGACTGATGACAGCAAAAGCCAATAACCGGCGAATATTGATTTGCATCAATGCAAGCAGTGCTCCGTAAAAGATACTGATAACGCCCAGCGTCACTACAAAACCGGCCCATTGTTCCGCAACGCCAGGCACCATCGGCAAAATGTACCGAATGACCGCGTAAATACCGAGTTTTAAACCTACCAAAAAAACCACGGCACTTGCCACTGTGCCCTGTTCGGCCAAAGCGGGCAACCAGCCGTGAAAAGGAAATAAAGGCATTCGGATTGCAAAACCAAAAAAAAGCAGAATAAAAATTAAAACTTCATCGTGCAAATAGGCGTTGTTTTGTTTAATAGTTAGCCAATCAAAAGTTAGATCATGCTCTGCATCGATTAAACCAAAGGCCAATAACAAAAAACCTGCCAAGGTCATCAGCAAACCGCTGCCCCAGTATTGCAATAACAAAACCACAACCCATCGTCGATTTTGTCCGGTTCCGGCATGGATTGTCAGTAACGCCAGAGGAATAAGTTCCAGAACGCACCAAAACCAAAATTGCAGGGCATTCAGCGCTAAAAAAGCGCCTATCAATATGGTTTCATAACCTAGCAAACAAGCAATGAACAAGCGATCGGTAACGTGCCGGGTTATTAAGGTATAAATCAACGCCAGTAACGTCAAAACAGCAGTCAACGGGATAAACAAAATATTTGTACCGTCAACGCCGACGCGATAACTTAGTCCCATAAAATGAGCATCTTCAACCAGATGTATACCAGGGTGATCGGCATCGAAAACTGTAAGTAAATAAACACTGAGCAATACAGTTAGCAGTGCTCCGGCAAAGCCAAATCGTAAGGCAACAACTGATGATCTGGAAAAAAAAATAGCTATCATCGCTACCAGTGGAACCAGTGTCAGCGTAGTGAGCAGCGGAAAAGACGTCGTTTCGAACCAGGGTGTAACCGTAATATCCATCAGGGCCTCAAAATGCGACGAGCAATGTTATAAACACAAACAACACCAGATAGCGGGGTCTAAGCACCGAGTGTTCAATCATATTGGCGATATGGCCAAGCTGCCTTCCGTAATTGATGGCGTCCTTGCCAATGCCACGCAACACAAAACGGTCTTCGAACCAATGCAGGATAGCCGCAGTCCATTCAGTAAGTTTTCCTGCCAGGCCACTACCCCGTGCAAATTTATCGGAATTATTATCCAGCTGGGCTCCTATCATTCGCTCTTCCAGTTGTGCCAATGAAGATATGGCCCTGATTGCCGGATCGGGTGCCCCCATAAGCCAGTCAACGATATGGTCGTCAAAATAACTAAGGTCATGAGCCAAACCGCGCACCGGCTTAACCAGCGCCCAATCAGTGATGGGGTCAAGCCAGAAACGTTGTAAGGAGGCAACATATATCCAGGTTGGTATATTGCGCATCAAAGATGTAGTACGCAAATTTCGGACATTATGCATTAGCGCTGGCGCAGTCAAAAATTGATAGCAGCGAACCACGGCATGTGCGCACAGATGCCAACCGGCCAATTGCCAGAAGCCCAGACCGCACTCAAGAAACATCAGGCCCAATTGACCTGAGCTTGCAAAAATCAAAGAGCTTTTAACATCGGTTTGAGTCAGTCCAACCACATAGCTATAAATTGCGGTCAGCAAGCCCACAATTGCAATTAAAGCCATAGCCAGAGGCGCATGTTCAAAAATGGGTCTTAGTAAAATGATCAGATAGACTCCGGCATGCACCATCACTGCGCCGTAAAAAACCGCGCTTGATGGTGTAGGACCTTCCATTGCTCTGGCCAGCCAGGGCGTGAATGGCAGTTGCGCGGATTTGGCAAAGGCCGCAACCGTAAAACAAAGTGCCAGTGACGTGGCTTCACCAAGACTTAACTGGGCAGATGCGGCATTGATGTTGTTCCAGTTGATACTATCTACCCAAGCAAAAGCTAAGCCGGTGCCCAACAAAAAACCGACGTCACCGATGCGATTGGTGACAAAGATACGCGTAGCATTCGCGGTGGCTACAGGGCGATCATAAGCATAACCTACCAGCAAATAGGAACACAGACCGGCCACTTCCCAGCCGATAAATGTGCAGATTATATTGCCTGATAACACCAGCAACAGCATGGCTGACGAAAACAGGCTCAGGATGAAGAAAAAACGGTGATACCCGGCTTCCCTGTGCAGGTAGTCAATTGAAAAACGCGTAATTATGGCTAATAGTACTGAAAAAAGCATCGCCAAACGAACATTAAAACCCTGGCAAATAAAGTTGAACTGAATATCAAGCATATCGCTGTTAAGCCATTGTCCTGCACTGTAAAACCCGATATTTTTATCTAGTAAGTCAGCGCCCAATAAAGCCAAAGTTAGTAAACAGGACATGCTGATAGCCCAGCTGGCAATATCGGCAGTTATGTGCTCAGAACTTTCACCATCAAGCCTGCCAAAAAGATGCCCGAGGCCGATTAGAGCCGCAGCGAGCAACGGCATTAGAGGGATGAGTATGACTAAGGCATCCATCATAGAACTCCTGGCTGTTCAGGTTTGTCCTGAAATGGTTGTTTGATCAAGACCGGCGCTACCGGCAGTGTTTGATCCTGGTAACAGTTTTTTGAAGTATCACGAACCGGCAGAGGCCTTGTCTCAGCTTCCCTGCGAACAAACCCCGGGGTTGCGCCAAAGTTGGCCGTGTGAAAATAAAAAATCTCACCGGTGTCGGGATCTTTTGCGCTTAATTGAACCCAGCCCCCCGCTACCAGTTCCCTGATGCTTTCCTGGCGATGATAAATTTTTTCCAACACCGATGTTTTCGCCTCAACCAGAAGCAAAAGGCGCATCGGTTCGTGAATTTCAATCATTTGTCGAGGTAACCCTGTGCGTAAATCACTACTGGCTCCTTCCATGACCCCAAAAAATCCAGTGACGTTATGGGGAACTTTAGAGCCGCAACCAAAACGGTCGTTATTAACTGTAGAAAAATAATATTCCAGATTAATGCCTGCTCCTACCGGAGTTACCGCAAGTAAAATGCCCTCCAGAACTTTACCCTCAGGATCTTGAGTCGGATCATAAGAAATCAGAAATACCCTTCTATCAAAGAAAGCGCCTTGCGTTAAAGAGCGACGGCCCACTACCGCAGATGCATTGGTCGCATGACCAAGCTCCGGACGAACCTGAGAAAAATCAGCGGAACGACCCTTGATATGTGCCAAGGCTTGAGCAGGGCTTGGGTTGCGCGGTGCTGAAGCCAACCTGCGGCAGCGTTCGTGGGCGGACATTTGCTGGGCGTAAGCTAATTCATGCTGTAATTTTTCAAACCCGGCCAGTCGTTCGGTGGGTAATTCTTCAAGGTCATACCAATGGATATCTTCATTGCAAGTGTTATGTTCCGCGCCGATAAACCAGGAATCTGCAGGGATAGAAAGGCCGGATTTTGCAAGCAATGAGCGTACTTCAGGCCGATTAGCCATTGCCGCAAAAACTCGTGCATTGGGGCCGCCATGACGGCCACTGCAAGCCCCGCAATCGTAAGCAGCTAAATGTGGATTATTTTGGCTAAGGGAACCATGTCCCATCAATACAATGAGCTCAGAAAATCCGGAGGTTAAGCCGATGTTACGCAAAAAACCTGCGACCCGCTCGGCTTGTTCGATATCGGTAAAGCCCAGTTTAGGGCTTGCTATAGAGGCAATCGTGACTGAATCGGCAGAAGTAAACAGTAACTGTGTATCAACTTCAGGAGAGATGAGTTCAGCCGCGAGCGAAACTACATTTTGCGAGACTTGGGGAAACAGTGTTTTAGTCAGCAAGCTTGTCATGGCAAACGGTGCGATCACATTAATTACCGGATTCGACAATAACAGATTGCGGCGTAAGCCTTGATGAATCTGTCTTGCAAACCATTGGCCCAGCTTGCGCCCCTGATTGTGCCTCCGCACTTGTAATTCACTATCGGGTCTTGGCATTTCCCGAACCTCATGCGCGGGAGTAACTACCACAGGGCAAAGCGGCGTTACTTTGCTGTCGTCCAAGCCTTTAAAATTCATGGCAACGCCAAAAAAACCGGCGGCGCCCAGTGTTTCAATGGCGGGATTGAATTCTTCAAGATGGCGTCTAAAACCTTCCTCACGATCGTCCATACAAAACACAAGTTGGGCGTCGGGGCGATGTTTACGAGTGGACCAGCGACCACGTTGATGATTAGCTTGTAGCGCCTGGAAAAAATGTTCACGATAATGATATTCGTAAGCCATAAGCCAGACTTTACTGCGCTCAGTCAGCGTAAATTCATCAAGCACGCTCAACATGGCTTGCATGTCTTTTATATTCAGCGATTGAATGTCAGTGGCATTAAGTCCCAAATGTTGACATAAACGAAACAAACGCCAGCCACTGTTTTGTTGGTTATGTTGTTCGCTATGCGTTGCCGAGGGGCAGCATTGCCAAGTCCAGATAAGATCGGCAAGGTGTTGCCAATTGGTGCGGTCATAACGTTCCGAGCCTGCATTTAAAGTCAGTGACTCCGACTTGTGGGTCAAATATTCCGGCAAGTCACCCTGATAAAGACGACTGCGCACCATAAATTCCGACAGATTTTTACGAAAATAACCTTTGATGGCGCTGAGTTTAGCTTCGACTTTCCAGGTGTCATGACAGGCCTGTTTGAGCCACAGCCTATCCAAGGTCAGGCGAATAGCGAGATAATCCGCCAGCGTTGGTGCTGCGTCATTCTCGGCAAAGTAATTGGGATGCTGCTGGCGCCAATTGATTAACCCCGACCAGCCTGGTATTTCAAGTGCCAGTCGCCGAAGATAGCCTTGCCACTTGTCTTGCGGTATTTCAAAATACGTGAGTTGCAAAATGATAGTATCAACAGCATCTTCCGGCAGTTCGGCGATAATGCTTTGCCAGTCCAGCAGTTCGTGTAAAAAAGGATTGGCGTCAAATTTTGCAGTTGCCCGCCAGGCGGCATAAAGACCTAACTTGCCGCGATCGGGCAATTGCCAGGAAGCAACGCCCTCATCCAAGCCGGAGGCACAAAAACGGATTAGCTGCGCTCTGACAGAATCAAGGACATCCATGCCGGTCAGGGTTAAGATGAACCCCCTCAGACTGATGCTGTCGCCAATTTTCCTAAAAAGTTCATCCAATGCCAATGCTGCCTGTTGCTGCATTTGTTGATGTGTTGTGGTGAGGGGAGTCGTTGCTGTTAAAGTTGCTCCCGCTGACAAATTTTGCTGCGCTTGCTCCAGCCAGTTTTCGGCCTGTTCCACGGACAAATCGAGCATGTTTTCGGGATGCAAAGCCGCCTGCTCCAGTCCAAGCCTGGTTAAAATGCTTGTCCATAAAGACCGTATGGCATTACTGTCCGAGGTTAGCAAGTTCTGGCAAATTAGCTCCGGCACATCGGCTTGAGCGACATCCAATGCCGCCAATTCTTCTATTTGCCAGTTCAGCTGGCTAACGCTGACCGGTTGCAGCTCAAATAACAGTGCGATGCGGTAAATATCCTGGCGGGTAATGCGCTTGTCGTTTAGTGCACAAACAATTTGCTCCGCAAGCAAGTCCGGGCATTGTGCAAAAACCGCAGACAAGTCGTCTTCATCAATTCGTCCCTGCCGATAAAAATCCCTGTTTTGCTGTTCGGGAAGATAACAAAAAATACCTGTCAGGGCCTCAAACTCGGCCAGCGCCTCATCAAATGAGCGATGTTGGAAACCATGCAAGGTATTGTGATGCACGAAATCAAGAATAGGTGCCTGCCCAGGCAGAACGTGATCCAGATGATTCAGTGCGGTGATTATTTGCTCACGTAAAATGTGCGGCTGTTGCATTGTGTTGGTTGGTTTTTTATTTAAAATTTAGGACAGGTTTGGGCGTATACAGTGACAGGAATTTATCAAAACAGACTGGTGTGCCATGACTATAAAATCCGCTGACTGATGACATTGTTCATCTGAGTTATAGTCGCTGCAGACAAGTCAATGATCGGCGTCGGCACCAAACCCAAAAACACAATGCCGGTTATCAGTATTCCGGCAGCTAATAACTCCTGTACTTTCAAATCTTCGAGGTCTTGCATATCCTGCTTTGCCGGGCCGGTGAAGAGCAGGCTGATCGTTCGTATTGCATAGGCGGCTCCGACTAAAATACTCATGCTAAAACATATCATCACGAACATACTTAGATTAAGGTTGGTAAATGCACTAAAGCTTCCAATCAGGGTGTGCAATTCGGCGATAAAGCCAACTGAGCCGGGCAAGCCAATCGCCGCCAACAAAGTTAAGGTCAAGAACAACGCAAAACGTGGCATAACCTGAATCAGTGAGCTGTAATCCTGGATGTTACGGGTATGGGTACGCTCATAAAGAAGGCCAATCAATAAAAACAGTGCTCCGGCAATCAGTCCGTGTGCGGTCATTTGTAAAACCGCTCCGGTAATACCCGTTTCGTTCAAGGTTGCAATACCTAATAAGACCATGCCCATATGACTGATTGAAGAGTAGGCTATCATCGCTTTAAGATCGCTTTGCCGCCAGGCTAGCAAGCCGCCATAAAGCATTCCGAACAATCCCAGAAAAATCAGGAAAGGTTGTAATAATTTCGCAGCTTCCGGCAGCATTACCACGGCCCTGATCAAACCATAAGCCCCCATTTTTAGCAAGATACCGGATAACAGGATACTGACCGGACTGGGCGCTTCGACGTGCGCCAACGGCAACCAGCCATGCAAAGGGAAAATAGGCATTTTGACGCCAAAGCCGATCAAAAAGCCGAGCAACACTAAAACCTGCTCAACTCTGGGCATGTCTTGCGCGGCCTGATGCATGGACGACATTAAAGAGCCACCGTGTTCAAGATCATACTGACTGATGGCCAGTAAGCTGATCAGCATAAAAACCGAACCGCCCATGGTATAAAGTACAAAATTAAGGCTTGCGGAGTGCCGTCTTTTTCCACCCCAGCGCCCAATCAGGAAAAATAAAGGGATTAAAGTCACTTCCCAGAAAATATAAAAAAGTGCCCAATCTTGCGCCAAAAACACGCCTAACATGCCAAACTCAAGTAACAATATACAGATGTGATAGCCTTTAACGCCGCTGCTAACAGTAAATGAAGCCAGTAAAGCAATTGAGGTGAGTAGCGTCGCCATCACCAACATCGGCATCGATAAACCATCTATGCCTAAAGCATAGGCACTGCCCAATTTAGGATTTAGCGGAAAATATTCATTAAACTGCAAATTTGGATCGTGCGCGTTATAAAGGCTCAGCAACCAGCAGACCAATAATAGAGTCGCGGCTGTAAACAGATTCGCGATGTAACGGATTAGCAAAATATTCTGGCCGGGAGTTAAAGCCAAGAGCAAGGCTCCTGCTGCCGGAGTCCAGAGCAGGATACTGAGTATTCCCATAGTTTTAGAATTCCTTAAGTTCTGTTGTCTGGTGGTTACAATGTTTTCTAATTGTACGTTAAGACATAACCAGAGCAAGCATTACCCTGAGTCTTTTAATGTTTGTACCTTACAGTCATCCTGAAACTGAATTCAAGCCTCTGTTATTTTAGGTGCATATCAGACAGAACTTAACGGCCAAGAGTTTAACACTACAACCTTTCAATAGCCTTTCATCGTTAATGCGGAGCATACTTGGCGAGGCAAAGAGCATAAAACCCCAAAAGTTCTGCTTACGTTTTAGGGCTGTTTTTATGGCTGATTAAAAATCAGCTCGATTCTGGTACCGCCCGCCTCGCTAGCGCTATTTAACTCTAGTCGCGCCTTATGCAGATCGGCAATCTCCTTGACAATGGCCAGTCCTAATCCACAGCCATCGCCCAGACTTCCTGGAATACGATAAAATCGTTCGAAAACCTTGTCTATTTCAAACTTGGGTATGCCGGGGCCGTCATCTTCGATACTCAGGCAAGGTGATGGATAAGGTTCGACTTTTACAGTGACATTACCCCGGTCATGCCCGTAACTAATTGCATTATCGACTAAATTAGCCAACAATTCCCGCAACAAAACTTCATCCCCCTGCACAAATAGTGATGGTTTAACGCATTCAAAACTGAGCTCCATGTGCCGTTGCAAGGCTTTAGGCACCCAGTCCATACAAGTTTCTTTAGCGAGTTTGCACAAATCGACGGGGCGCAATTCATAATCACCATTGATGGTCTCCGATCTGGCTAAAATCAATAATTGAGTGGTCAAATGCGACATACGATCCGCGCAACCTTGAATGTGAATCAGGGCTGGTTTCATGGCAGGTAAATCCTGTTCGCGCTGTGCGCGTTCAACTTGCAATTTCAAGCCCGCCAGCGGGGTACGTAGTTGATGCGCCGCATTGGCAATAAAACGTTGCTGGGTAGCGATGGCTAATGACAGGCGCGCCAGTAAGTCATTGATGGTATCGGTCAACGTCCGCACTTCCAGAAAAACATGCTGTTCGGAGATTGGCCGCAAATCACGTGATGAGCGCTGGGCAATTTCATCGGCCAATACGTGCAATGGTTGTAATCCACGTTTTACGCCCATTACCAGATAGATACCAGCAAAAAAAACCAGCACCATCTGCGGTAAAAGGTCAGCCAACAGAATATCCATCATCATATTGCGTCGTTTATTTAAGGTCTCCGCAACATGAACAAAAATCTTTTCCGAGCTGTGTTCAAGACTAATAAACATGGATACCACTCTGACCGGTTCGCCATACATCTCATCATTGAAATAGACGGGGTGCATCCAATCAGTTTCCAAATCAAGCGGCTCAGGTACAAACTTATCACCCGCCAAAATGCCTTTTTGGTCCGAAATAATTTTAAAATAGGTTTTATCCGATTCATCCCATTTAAAAATCTCTTCCGCAGCAGGAGGCAATTCAACGAACACATTGCCTGCACTTACTTTGATTTCCTGGGTTAAAGACCTCGCCGAATCGAGTAGCCAGCGATCATAAGCTACATCAACATGATGCAAAGTGACAAAATAAGACAGGACGGACTCGATGCTTATAAAAACAATCAACGGTATGGCCAAGCGTAAAAGGATTTCAGTTTTAAGGCTGCGTTTTTTAGTCATCGGTCGATCTCTCCAGTAAATAACCAAGTCCTCGCACCGTTCGAATCACCGCATCGAAATTTTCTATACGCTTGCGCAATCGATGCACATA
>CAIKYI010000582.1 GCA_903831545.1 uncultured Methylobacter sp.
GTAATTAAATAGGACTAGAATAGTCCTGAATTATTTGGAGCAGTTTGATATGTTACGGCTGAGTAAATTAACTGATTATGCAACGGTCATTTTGAGTTTTATGGCTAGAGACAAAATACAGGTGCATGCAGCTATAGAAATTGCAGCAGTGACTGGTATTGCTTTGCCGACGGTCAGTAAGATTCTTAAATCACTCGTTAATGCAAATGTGTTGATTTCCACACGCGGAGCTAAAGGCGGGTATATATTAGCCAGGAAGCCCCAGCAAATCACTGTAGCAACAATAATCAGTGCTCTTGAAGGACCCATTGCCCTGACTGAGTGCAGTATTTCGCGGCAGGGCTGCGAACAAGCTTCAGGTTGTGACATTGGGGGTAACTGGAGTTTGATTAACAAGACCATTCATAACGCATTAGAGTCGGTGACCTTGGCCGATTTAATCAGGCCTGTTGTTGTATCGGAAGAGGTTTTAGTTCCAGTCTCCAGTATTTATAGATAGGAAGTTTTATGTCAGCAAGCGCACAAGAAATTAATAATTTAATCAGTCAGGACTACAAACAGGGTTTTGTGACTGAGTTGGAAACCGATACTTTCCCGCCTGGATTGGATGAAGCGGTTATTCACCGATTATCTAAGGTAAAGAATGAACCTGAGTTTATGCTCGAATATCGGCTAAAAGCCTTTCGTCATTGGCAGAGCATGAAATCACCTGAATGGGCATTTGTAAATTTTGAGCCTATCGATTATCAGTCGATCAGTTATTATTCAGCGCCTAAACGTAAGGAAGACGGCCCCAAAAGTTTGGACGAGATTGATCCACAAATCCTGGAAGCTTATAAAAAACTGGGCATTCCTTTGGACGAACAGGAACGCTTGGCAGGTGTAGCGGTCGACGCTGTTTTTGATAGCGTGTCAGTTGCGACAACCTTTAAAGGCAAGCTGAAAGATGCTGGCGTTATTTTTTGCCCAATTTCAGAAGCCTTGCGGGATCATCCCGACTTGATTAAACAATATCTGGGTTCGGTTGTACCACACACGGACAATTATTTTGCGGCTTTAAATGCTGCAGTCTTTACCGATGGTTCGTTTGTGTATATTCCCAAAGGCGTACGCTGCCCGATGGAGTTATCGACTTATTTCAGAATCAATGCGGCCAATACCGGACAGTTTGAGCGTACCTTGATTATTGCCGATGAAGGAAGTCATGTTAGTTATCTGGAAGGGTGTACAGCACCAATGCGTGATGAAAACCAGCTGCATGCGGCAGTAGTCGAATTAGTCGCGATGAAAGATGCGGTGATTAAGTACTCTACCGTGCAAAACTGGTATCCGGGTGATAAAAATGGCCTGGGCGGCATTTACAATTTTGTTACCAAACGTGCCGATTGTCGTGGCGAGAACTCTAAAGTGTCTTGGACGCAAGTGGAAACCGGCTCTGCGATTACCTGGAAATATCCCAGCTGCATATTGACCGGCGATAATTCTACCGGTGAGTTTTATTCAGTGGCGTTGACCAATAACTATCAACAGGCTGATACTGGTACCAAGATGATCCATATCGGTAAAAATAC
>CAIKYI010000583.1 GCA_903831545.1 uncultured Methylobacter sp.
AATAAGTGCATTGGGTATCCGGCCAATGTAAATAAGGGGTGTGATAAAACGCTAAAGTACGATCACCCAATGACACCCGATCGCCGGTCATTACCGGGGTAAACTCAAAATCATCCTGTTTTAACAGGGCCTTAAGCATGGATTGTGCTTTTTGAGAAATATAAACATGGGCTTGCGGCGCTCGACGCATCAACTCCGGTAACGCGCCGGTATGATCAGGCTCCAGATGATTGAGCACGATGACTTTGATTTCGTCATAACGGGCTACCGATTCCAGGCGGGCAAAAAAATCGTTGGCAAAATTTTCTTTGACGGTATCAATAATCGCAACACCCTCACTGCCTCTAACGATGTAGGCGTTGTAAGAAGTGCCATTGGCGGTTTTTAAAATAATGTCGAAGGTGCGTAATGAGGGATCAAGCGCACCGATCCAATGAACGCGCTCGGATAACTGGACTGCCTGAGCGATGCCGTCAACTGCCAGAACCGGTAGCTTACTCATGACCACACATGCTTTGTGAGGGTGATTGAGGGCAGTTTTCCATTTCCTGGTAGGTTACGAATTCTGCCAGGCCTATCCAGTTATTGACGGCAGATTGATCGAACCCCGCCATTGAACTATGGCCGACTCGCATTAAAGGGCGTCGGATTAAAGACGGATTTTTCACCATCAGTGCTAAAGCTTCGTTTTCAGTCAGATTCTCAGGTTCAATAAGGCCTTGTTTGATTTCCGGGGCGCAGTAGTTAAACCAGTTTCTTACCGATAATTTGCCGAAAAAAGTCCTTAATTGCTCAGGGTGCCATCTTTCTGCCAATAAATTAATTGACACAACCTTATGCCCGGCTTCGACCAAGGATTTTTTTTGCCTTGTATTGTGAATACACCCCGGCTTTTCATAGAAATAGACAGTGGCCATGAGAAGATACTTATTTAATGGGACTGTAACTCAGCCATGGCTTCGGCCATTTTTTCCGGCGGAATGCCGGTTAACGAGCCAGGCGGATTAATCGCTATGCCAAACGAATCCAGAATCGCACCTTCAATCGGACAAATGCTGGCGCATTGATAAACCGGGAAGTCGCCTTCGCATTCGGTACATTTTTTGGCATCCACCAAAAAATGCGGCTTGGCTTCATAAATAGCCTTGCTTGGACAAACCGGCTCGCAGGCAAAACAATTTACACAGGACTCAATAATTTTTACGGCCATAACAGACTCCTGAATTGTTCCCACGCTCTGGCGTAGGAACGATAAAATTACCCTGCATAGGATGCGCTGAACGCAGTGAAGCGCATCATTCGCGAGGCAGCGCTGTGTTTCACTGCGTTTAGCTCATCGTATTAGAGTGGTGGTTTATTGTTTAGGCGCTTGCCCTGACCGCTTCAGGCGTTGTTACCAACTTGCCTGCCGCCGCCATTTCCTGGTAAACGGCCATCACCGCTTCTTCTATGGGTTCCAGGGCATGTTCACCGTTCGGGGCAATACCGGCGGCTTCCAGTTGTTCCCAGGGTTCATAACCGACTTTGGAACACAACACCGCTTCACAGCCTGCCAACGCTCGGATAGTCAGTTGCAAGGTAGATTCACCGTCGCCACAGGTACTGTCGCCGCCGCAATATTGATCGGCTTTGCGATGGCTGATAAAGCGCACACCATCGGGTGAGGCTTCATAAATCAGGAATTCTTTGGCATGACCAAAATGCAGATTGATGACGCCCTGGCCGCTGGTGGCTACGGCCATTAACACCGGTCGCGTGCTCAGCTTGGCTACTTGCTTGTGCTGCTCGGCCTTTTGCGCTTTTTCCAAACGTTTACTGTCCATTTCAGCCTGAATGGCAACATGAATCACCTTGCGTTTTTCCATCGCTGCCTGATAATCAATGTCCATCTCTTCAATTTTGTCCAGAGTAAATTCATCGCCGCGATCTTCGCCAAGCATGCCCACCGCATCGGCGCGACACTGGCGGCAGTGGCGCATCATGTTCATATCGCCGGAGCAGCTGTCTTGCAAATCTTGTAATTCGTCGGGGGTTGGACCGCGTTGGCCCATCACACCATAAAAGGTGCCGTGCTCGGGTTCGGAAATCAGCGGCATCACGTTATGCAAAAACGCGCCTTTGGCTTTCACCACCCGACTCACTTCCGCCAGATGCTGATCATTGACACCGGGAATCATCACTGAATTAACCTTAACCAAAATGCCTTTGGCAATCAGCATTTCCAGACCTTTTTGCTGTTGCTCGATCAGGATTTTCGCGCCCTTTACGCCTTTAATGCGTTTGTTTTTCCAGAAAATCCACGGATAAATCTTCGCGCCGATTTCAGGATCGACACAATTAATGGTGATGGTGACATGATCGATATTATGTTTGGACAATTCTTCTACCGCATCGGGCAACGCCAGGCCGTTGGTAGACACGCACAATTTAATATCCGGCGCTTCTTCGCTCAGCCTGCGGAAAGTTTCAAAGGTGCGTTCAGGATTGGCCAGCGGATCGCCGGGGCCGGCAATCCCTAACACGGTCATTTGCGGGATATTGGCCGCCACCGCCATGGTCTTTTTAACCGCCTGATCCGGGGTGAGCAATTCGGAAACCACGCCGGGACGCGATTCATTGGAGCAATCGTATTTACGGTTGCAGTAATGGCACTGGATATTACAGGCCGGCGCTACGGCAACATGCATACGGGCAAAATAATGATGCGCGTCTTCCGAATAGCAGGGATGATTCTGGATTTTTTCCCGGATTGAATCCGGCAAGCTGTCCATCTGATTTTCGGTGGTACCGCAGGAACTGGCTTCGCAGCCGCCTTTAGCCCCATGCGCTGCCGGGGAACTTGCATCGTTTAATACTGGTAATTGCATGGTAGCTGACCTCGTTAGGTGTTTAACTTAACTTAAGTAAAAGCACAGGTCGTGCCAACGCTGATTTTTATTTTATATTATTGATTTGTATGGTCATTATCCAGTAGTTGACGACCGGTTGTTGGAAACATAACAGTCATGTTTTCAGGTTTTGTCGCGAAGGGCACAATGAGAGTGAGCCAGAAGGTATGATGGCTATAGCAATGCTGTTTATAAAACATTACCAAAGGTTGCTGTTATCGTTGATTAATTTCTGTCACCAAGGCTTACACTTGGTAGTCAATACAACATGTCACTTTTAGCCTATAATAAGTGATAAACTTTATGGCTGGGCTACTTAACATCCACACCCTAGAGCTCATTTTTCAATATCATTCTCAGAAAATCAGGGAAACAAATGGCAACTGTTATCAACAAAATAAAACTCTGCTCTTTGCTGTCCACCATCAGTCTGTTGACTCTTCCCATTATTTCACAAGCTGAGCAGATTGCGCCCAATCCAAATCCTGTTGATTCTACAATCACAATAAATGCAGATATCGATAATTTAATCGGTTTTTCTAACCATGGCGTGATATCAATTAATACTTTAGGTACGTTGAACAACTCGATTACTGCCAGTCTGACTAATGGTACCAGAGAAAATACCCTGGGCAGTTTGAACAACTCAGGTAATCTGAATAACACTGGTGGTCTCAGTAACTTTGGTAGCCTTATAAACTTTGAAAATGTAAGCAACTCTGGAGTCTTAGGCAACGGCATAGGCGATAACACTGACGCTGGTCACGCAGGTTATCTGGCCAATTCCGGCACCTTGACCAATCAGGTCGGCGGCACTTTGAATAACTTCGGCAATCTGAGCAATCTGGTTGGCGGTACCTTGAACAATTCCGGCAGTCTGAACAATGGCACATCGAGCGACCATGCCGGCTACTTGGGTAACTCCGGCACTCTAAACAATCAAGCCGGTGGCACGGTGACTACTTTCGGCAACCTCACCAATCTGGTCGACGGTACTTTCAACAACGCCGGCACGCTAAATAATGGCACAACGAACGACCATGCCGGTTATTTGGGTAATGCCGGCAACCTGACTAATGTGGCCGGCGCCATACTAAACAGTTTCGGATTATTTGATAATTCGGGTCTGCTCGAAAATTCTGGAACTCTTGGCAATACCGGAACGCTTATCGGAACAGGCACCTATATACAGACTGCAGGTCAAACGCTAAACTCCGGAAGTCTTAGCCAATCAGCTATTAACATCAAAGGCGGGGATTTGATTGGAACAGGTACCATTACGGCACCTACTTTAACGCTTGCAAGTCAGGCCAGTCTTAACATGGGCAACTCGCTGGGTAGCTTAACCCTAAACGGTGACTTTCATAGTAGTGGCAACCTTGTTTTCAAAATCGGCGGACTTAGCGACTATGATATTTTTAATATCAACGGTAATGCCTTTTTTACAGGCGGCACTATAGAGTTCAATCTCATTAATGGCTTTAAAGCCTCGGCTGGTGATTACTGGGATTTTATGCTAGCCCGCACCATCGGCGGATGGAATGCTCCCAGCTTCGCATTTAACGGCTTAGATCAGGGACTTGGCTGGACGATTACCCAAACATCTGAAGGTGAACGACTATTTATCTCAACACTTACGCCAATAACCGAGCCTGAAACCTACGTGATGTTTTTGTCTGGATTGGGCTTAATGAGTTTGATGTTAAGTCGTCGCAAGGGAAAATTTTCTGCCTGGAAATGAGCACGTAAATTTACTTAATTTTATAGCTATAGTGACTACTTAATCGGCATATAGCGCAGTAATCTTTCCCGGCAAGCACATGTTAATAGACAAAAATAACAGATCATCCCTGCGCTTTCCTACTTTTTGCACGGTAGAGATTGAAGACGAAACAGGAATAACGAGTGACTTGAGCACAACCGGTTTTCGTTTCACAATAGCCAGGGCCATACCGCTAGATTCAATGCTACGTTGTGTAATACTCATGAAAAAAAGCGGGAAGACAATTCGTCTTCGATGTGAAGGTCAGGTGGTACGTGTAACAAAAAATGCAGACAGCAGTGATTGGGATATTGCGATTAAATTCACCTCGTTTGAATGGTAACGCATGGAATTATCTAAATTAAGCCCAAACTGCTTTAAACCGCCTCTTCCCAAATAGCCATAGACCAAGCACGCCATACTGGGCACCTTTTCCGCTCATCCGTGCAAAATGTGTAAACAGGTAAAATATGCCGGGTCTTTGGGTATCCTGATTCCAAAAATCTACCCAGCGCTGACTATCCCCGTAAACCAACCTCACAGTATCTGCGAACCGCTGTTCCTGTTCTGTAAATTCACAGCCGCAAAAAATAGTTCCGTTTTTTTTGTTAAGGAACGTAAGTTTCATCGGCAGTTCGTGAATAGCGTTTTTGCTGTCGAACGTCTTGAGAATTAGCTCATCACCCGGCATCAGCAGATTAATTTCCGGAAACTTTAGGCCTATACCGCTAAGCGACAGATCCGTTATCTCACCGTCAATAATTATTGACTGATTTTTTTCCAAAGTGACGGTCGCCTTGCCTCTGGCCGGGAAACGATGATGTCTCCGAATATGGCTCCGTTCCCAAAATATTCCCAGCGAAGCAAAGACAATGAACAGATTATAAAGCAGCCAGGCCAGACAAATCATTAGTACGTCTCGATAGAGTGGATGTACAAACCATTCGTATACGGCCATCGGCACCGATAGCAACATAATGCCGACCATCAGGTAATAGGGACCGGCCAGGTTGCTGAAAGAATCCTCAGCCAGGCTGCGTCCCTTGGGAGTTACCTTAAAGGTTGGTTTTCGTGGATTACAGATAACGCCCAATACTGCTGGCAACAGAAATATCGATTGCAGGCCTTCGTAACATTCGGAATACATCGGCCAGCGAAATTTTCCAAACAGATAATCAGACGTAATGAAGCTGGTAACCAGACTGGGCATCGCAAACGCCAAAACCTGCATTGAGGAAGCGTGATAAATCTTGAGGCCAAACAAAATAAACAAGGTTGGAGCAATGAAAAACAAAAATCTTGCGAAACCAAAAAACCAAAACAAATAGGCACTGGTATAACAAATCCGTTGAACTACATCCAGTCCGGGGAGTAGTGCCGGGTTTTTCAACAGTCCGATTTGCAACATACCCTGACACCAGCGTGTTCTTTGCACAAGGAAATCTTCAAGGGTTTCCGGGGATAGCCCACAGATCATCGGGCGATCTATGTAGGCACTGGTGTAGCCTTTGGCGTGCAGTGCCAAAGCCGTTTCGGCATCTTCGGTAATGGTTTCGCCAGCTATCCCGCCGACCTCTTCCACGTATTTGCGTCTAAGCACTGCCGCCGAACCGCAGAAAAAACTCGCGTTCCAAAGGTCCATGGCAGGATGGTTAGCACGATAAAACATTTCATGTTCACTCGGAGCGCTGCCGAAAGACCCCATTCGCCTTTCCAAAGGATCGGGATTAATAAAAAAATGGGGCGTCTGCACCAGAAACATTTTCTTGTCTCTAAGAAACCAGCCTACCGTTTTTTGCAGGAAATCCTGCGCTGGAACATGGTCGCAATCAAGTATCAAAATGAGATCGCTATTGGTTTGTTGCAGGGCTGCATTAAGATTGCCGGCCTTGGCAAATTCGTTTTTTTCTCTGGCAAGATAACCAGCGCCGAGGCTTGCAGCCATTTTTTGCATTTCCCGATAGCGTTGCCAGGCTGCTGAGGCGAGTTTAGGATTGTTTCGTCTTTGCTCGGTACTGCCATCGTCCAGAATATAGACGTGCAATTTTTCCTTTGGATAATCAAGCATCATTGCAGCCGTTGCTGTTACCCGAGTAATTTCAGGGTCTTCATTATAGGTAGGAATAAAAACATCGACAGTGGGCCATAAACTTTGATTCTTGGGCAGCGGCGCAACTCTGCGTTTAAGCGGCCATAAGTTAACAAAGAGGTTGATGTAATGCACTGCAGAAACCTGAAGCTCAGCGAGATAGATCAAACTCATCATAAAAAAGTCGACTGGCCCCGTATAGATCAATGTATCAAAGGTACGCCACATAAAATAACGCAAGGAAATGAAACTGACGATCAGAATAAAGAGTATGCGACCAAAAGGTTTCTGAAAAAAAGCCAGTTGCTTGGCGACGAGCAGAACACCCACTAATCCCCAACAGAGCATAAGCTGCTGATTCAATTCCAGCGGCAAACTGGCCATATACAGCAACAAAAGCAAACAACAAAAAAGTGCCGCATTCAGCAGTCTTCTGCCGGTCCTGCTGTCGAAACGGTGGTTCATGGTTAAGTTGCGCTCATGTTAAAAAAATCTGCCTGACGATATTATTTGATGATAGTGTGCTTAGCGGAGCGCTTGTCTTCCTGAGAGGAAAGGCCAGTAAAAATCTCATTCCCTTTAATCAGCAGGAAAACCGCAATCAATGCTACGGTCATGGGCACAAGCAGTTTTACCCAGAGGGATAGCTTCGGTTTAGCCAGAGGCAGATTTTTAGCGGCGCTGTTAGCCAGTGTGATTTTATCTTTTTCGATGTCAGCCGGATCCCAGATGATCTTGAAAATCTTGACCTCGTCTTTTTTTCCTTTTAGTTTCGCGACACGAAAGAAACGACAATAGATTTCAGCCTTGTCGTCCAGCGCATTGAAGGTTTCTTCCGAAACGCAAATTTCACTGGCTTCAGCTTGCGCATCGAAACGCGCGGCTACGTTGACTACATCGCCATAGATGTCGGTTTTTTCGACAATTCCTTTGCCGGTATGGATACCGGTGGTAACTAAAATAGGAATCTTGGGTTTTTGCGTGGTGTTGTAGTCTTTCAGTATGCGCTGAAATTCGCAGGCGGCTCGCGCCGCATCCTGGGCTTTGGCAAAATAGGACATGGTTCCATCGCCCATCGTTTTAACCAGGATACCCTGATGCTTTTCCAGGATAGGAAAAAGCATGTCATTGTGTTTTTTCATCAGTTCACGAGCAGCCAGATCGCCTTCAGCTTCCGTGATAGCGGTAGATCCTTTTAAATCCGTGAACATCACAGTGATGACTTTGGTGAACTTTTCATTAAACAACGCTTCCAGGCGCTGACGCTCGGCCATCAAGTGTTCGGCATCCAGTTCTTCGGTTTCAGCAGTTTGATTTTGACTATTCATAAGTGACTCTCCGTTTACGCCTATTCGTTGCTAAGATTTAAATGCAAAACATGACTGCTCGGGCATCTCATGGTTGACCGACTGGTTTTTATAGATACCCTCGGTCAAAAAACAAGAGCGTATTATGTTCCCAGTACAATAAATCATAGCTGTTTTAATTGGAATTCTCGACAATGCTGTTCCGTGGTGAAAAATACATGCGTATGCCGATGCTAGAGTTCATATCGCTGAACGATGCACTCTGCTCCATAGAAAAGCGTCCGCCGATATCCAGGTATGGATTAAGCAGATAGCGGCCTTCAAGGCCTACCCGATAACCTATACCTTCCTTAATGCTTCCGGCAAATTCAAACTCGCGCAAGTAGCCTGTTTGTAATGGAAATACCGCAGCAGCACTGCTTTGAGAGTGGAACCAGTTGGTGGACAGCTCGGTTTTCCACCATAGTTTTTGTCCGGATTTATGCTCGAAATTGACAAAAGGCCCGGCGGCGATCAGGTAGTTCGGACTAAAATAGCCGCCATTGCCGTAAGTATAAAAATTGACGTTACGCTCGAAGTGCATATTGGACACAAACACACCCAGCGTCAACGAACCCGGGTCCAATTTTATAGACTTTCCGGCACTGACGCCGCCTTCCGCTCCGAAGTTATCGACAACATTCTTACCCCAGTAATAATCGGTGCGACCGGATAAGGACAACCAGTAATCATGACCTAAAGCGAACGTGTAATTGCCATTCATGCCGCTACGCAAAACCCGGCCCCAACTTTTAGAGCTGAACGGATCATTCAGGCCGACATAAGAAAGTATGCTTTGCGCGATAGGTTCCTGATGGATATTGGCCTGCCAGCTTTGTTGCTCCAATTGAGCCGACGCTGTCACCATGGGCTCTATCGTGCCGTTTAATGGCGTAGCGCCCAGGGTATAGCTTTGCTTGATCTTGCCTTCAACTTGATATTTCAGTACTGGGGTAACCAGGTCGGCGGAAGTGATTAAGGGGCGTTGCATAGATTGACTACTTAAGCCAGCCACAGTTCCAATGGGTAAGACTGAGTCTAAAGCTGCCTTAATAGAGGGTAAGTCGTTCTTATTAAGCAGTCCTAATATTTCTTCGGTAGAATAAATGCCTTTGGTTACCACGTGAAAGTTTTGATTATTATTAAGTGGAATTAAGACGTTATTGACGTTTCCGGAAGAAAGATGCTCCTGCGTCAATTCAAAAGAAATAGAACGTCCTTGATCAAGTGGATATTTATAGGCGTGTCTGGAGCCGTGTTGTTCCAGTTGCGAAGTGCCATCGTCACCGCTTTTCTCGCGATTCAAATAAGCCACCGACAAGGAAGGTCGGTGGGCATTAAGATAGGGGCTTTGCGGGGAATCGGAAGTCTGTGCAGCCATGATATTCCAGTTCTGGCTGGCGTAATAATCACCCAGTGTCTTGCGCAGTTCTGGCTTTTTGCTTTGCTCCAATTGGCGAAAAAACGCCGCCTTTTCCTGCTCCTTGCCTAACGCATCGAATAATCCCGGCAGTACCGATGCTACCCCGGTATCTTGTCGTTCCTGCCAAATGCCCAAAAAATACTCCAGTGCAGCCTTGTTTTTTTGTTGGAAAAAAAGACTCCACCCCAGCAGCAGTCGCGCATCAGAATCCTTGGGGGCAAGCTCCAATACCTTGTATAGATCGGGCTGTGCCTTAGTATAATTTTTATCCTGAAAATACCGGTTCGCCCGGGTCATATACAGACTTTGTCCCAGCTTTCGATAATTCTCGTCGTGTGTTTTGATATGTTTAAGTTGATCGATGGCCTCGTCGAGTTGATTTTGCTTCGACAGACTGTAGATTAGTCCGGAGCGGTAATCGCTACTCTCAGGTGAGATCAGGCTAAGCTTTTTGAACAACTCGGTGCTGCGCGAGTAGTTCCCATGCTGGTAACTCCACCAGGCGAGCGCACTTAAGGCGGCCGTGTCGTTGGGATTCAACGCGAGAAGCTGTTGTCCCAAGTCCGGAACGTCCCTGGATTCGGGAGGAGTCTTGCCGAGCTTTTCCCGCAAAAAATCCGCTTGCAGCTTGCGGTTTCCGGCATGTACTGTCAGCTCCAGGGCTTCATCCAGTTTGCCAAGATGCGCCAGCGTGTAGGCAAGTCCATCCGTTATGCCCTGCTCGTGCGGATAGCGCTGGTATAAGGAGCGAAAATAATTCAAAGCGGCAGAATAATCAGTATGGTTGAAATAGTGCCAGGCCAGAAACAGTTGAGCCGATTTGTCTTGGGGATTCAGAGATAGTATTTCCCGGTGCAGCATTTCCGCCTGGACAGGTGAACTGGAAGCCATCTGGCGCAGGAGGTCAGTCTTTTCGGCCATCAGTGTTACGCGATACGTGGGCGGCAGGTTTTTTCGTGCCAATTCCCGGTCAATCCAGGGACGTATTTTATCCGGACTCAAGGTTTTTTTCAGCCCCCTGTAAGCCGATAGTTTAATGTCCCAACGTTCGTCGCAGGCAGTGTAAAGTCCTTCAAAGAGCGGCCCGGCGGCTGGATTCTTTTTGGCCAAAAGATCCTGGGCGGCAGTCAGAAAAATATCCGGAAGTAAACATTGCTCCAGATAGGGTCGGTACTGTGTCACGAAGATCTCGGGCTGCTTCGGATCATAGTCTTTCCATGCCTGTGCGAACTTTGCATCGCTTTGCTTGGTGGCGATAGCACGCTCCCATTGCTGCGCTTGTGTTTTTTCCAGGAATTGGGCCTCCTTTAACGCGGCATCGTACTGACCGACTTTGAATAACGCTTCCACCAGTAGTGCGCGGGATTCTTCGGGTTTTACGCCTTTTTGAAGTAGTCCGGTAAGCAGGGTTATGGCTTTATCGTATTCGCCCCGTTGGAGAAGACAAAGAGCTAACCCCCGCGATGCTTCCTGCTCGGTTTCGGGCGTGGCTAGCGCGCTTTGGAATAACCCGCAGGCGATTACCATAGACCCGTGCTGATAGGCTTTCCAGGCGCGCTGAATAACGGTGCCGGTTTCGTTTTGAGCTTGCTGATCCAGTTCGTTTTTCAGGCGCTGCAACCTGGAAATCTCTATATCGGCTGGGAGTATTTTGCTGATACGTGATGTAGCAACCGGCAGTTTTGATGTAACGGGCAAAGGTGACGACTGTTCGGGCGATTCAGGATTTACAACCGTAGCAATAGTTTCCTGGTCGGTTCGAATATAAAGAATAGCTATATCCGAAAAACCCGCTGATTTAAGCGTAGCAACAGAATCTTCGAAATCGTCGCTTTGGACAGATTTGCCGCTACGGATAATATAAGTTGTCCCCTCCTGGACTATACGTACCCGTAACGGAATGAGTTGTGCAATATAATCGGCCGTTTTTTTCAGGGCGGTAAAATCAGTTCCCTGTTCGATTTGCAGTGTGTAAGCAGATACCGATTTTTCGGTCTTAGCCTCCGCGATGACTGGTTGGACTGCCAGGGAAGGCGTTGGCCAACTTGTAATGGCAATTGCCACAGTTAGCAACCAAGTGAACATGATCCTTGCTAAAGTCGACTATTCAATATCTGCGAGCAGATAGAGCACGTAAGAGAAATAATTATCCGGTTCATTCCGCAAACGCTGCATTGCTTCTTCCTTAAGACGCACAGCAAGATCGCTACTGCCCTGTTGTTTTGCCGTGCGGGCATAGATTGCGTAAAAACCGGCAGAAGCTGTCTGGTCAGAGATTTCCCCAGTGGTCAAATCGAACCAGACAGGAATACGCCCCTGTTTTTGATAGTAATCAAAAACGCTCATTGTTCCAGTCGGCGGAGGTAGCTTTGCCCAGGCAAGATGCAATAGCACCCGGATGGCTTCGTAACCAAAGCGCGGACTCTTGGAGGCATAAATCTTCAGGCTCCCGTCGGGTTCGGCCAACAGCCAGTCCGCTGGCAAACTGGCTGAATTATGACTGGCCTCGCCCAACAAGTACAACGCATCCTGTTGAATTTTTTCCCAAAACGATCGGTTGTCGATTTCAGAAAAAACCTGATAGGCGGAAAGTATTTGATAAGAAGGGTTTAGCGTAATACCTTTGTTTTCAGTGTAGCCACTATAGCCGGGTAGCAAAAACATTCGCCCGTTCAGTTTTATGGCCACATGATTGCGTAGGCTCTCGACGATGGCGGCGGCGCGCTGCCCATAAGCCTTCTGCGGCCATTTTTGATTGGCCCGGATCAAGGCATAAGCGATTAACACGTCACCGTCCGTTGCGTTGTTATAGTCTATGACGCTCCATTCATCATTCGGCCTTTTGCCCCAACCCCAGGCACTGAGTGCATCATGTCTGACCTGCAAGTTGTTGCTGGTCCATTGCAGCAACTTGTCAAACAACAGTTTGTCCTGGAATTGCACGGCAAGCAGCATGCCGTAGCCCTGTCCCTCCGAATGACTCATGCCATTTTGAATCGGGTCAATTACCCGCCCATCGCTGCTAATGAAGTGCTTTTTAAAATAGGCCCACTCAGTGACTTCGTTCAACGGCGCCGCAGCCTGCCCCAAGCTGGAAATGCAAAGCAAGAAAAATAGTAGCAGTTTAACCGGGGTCATTAGGGACCAGTCTCCGTTTTCTGCGGCGTTTTAGAATAGTGTAAGTAATGACTGCGACAATTAATAAGATAGAAAAAAGCAAAACCCAATAAAGCCATGGATAGGAAGACAAATAATAGTTCACCTGGGAAATATCCCCCCCTTTGCCGGTAACAAAGCTGTTACCTGTTTTTAACGCAGTGATTTTAAAATCAGTACCATCGCCAAATTTTATCTGTTTAAATTTATCTACCACAAAATCGATGAAGACCAAATCACCCTTGAGAGCCCCCTGCACTTCGGGTTCTAGCAATGCACGCCCAAGTCGATCAATGCCCTCGTCATTCGCTGCAGTAAACAGAGTTGCTGTGCGCCCTTCCTTAAATGGCGAGGCCAGCTGCATGATGATGCCTTTATCAGAGCTCTCCATGCTGGTTTGCTGGCTCCACGACATGGCCGGGTGGATATCCCAGTTTTGATAAACAGGATAAGGGACTTTATTGGTCTCGCCCAGTTTTAGCGGGGCTTTTTCGTAATATTCCTGAGGAATGCTGCGCTGTGTACCAATAAGAATAATCTCCTTATCCCACTTTTCCTCAAGATCGGTGTTCACCCTGATACCGAACAGTGGGTAGCCGTTTTTCTGGGTGATCATGCCAATCAGATTGAGGGCGGCATTGGCAGAGGCAAACTTTGCTTCGCTCAAGACAATCAATGTCTCAAAACCATCAGGCCAGCGGGTATAGGGAAATCCGTTGATCGCCAACAAATCAAGCCTGGGTAGTTCGATCCGGTGAGGCATCTGGGGGAACTCCAGAGACGACGTATCGAAGAGGGTCAGTTGCAAATTGCCGGTCTGTAAATAATGGCAGTGCTCTCCGTGCAAGGGCGTCATCTGGGGTTGAAACGAAAGTACGTTGGTGCCAGCCTTGAACAGAAAGGTAGGCAACCCTATTCGATAATCGGTAATAAGGCCACCGTTTGGATTATCCAAATGAGCAGCCGAGATGAACTGGCCGTTAAGCGTTATATTCAGGGCCGAATCCGATTTCATGCCAGCACCAAAGGAAAAATCCAGGGAAAGCGTTGCCTGCTGGTTCGGTTTAATAAGGAAGTCGGGGGGCAGACGAAAGCTGATGTCTTTAGCATTGGGACTAAGGCCGGAAAAGCTGTGATTTTGGTAATCCAACTTTACGAACGGATACTTTTCATCCGCCACCAGCATTTGCTTGCCTTCGTAAAGACTGATTTCCGGAAGCACAAACTCACTTACCTGCATTTCATCGGCATCGGGAAAAGGAATGGACATGATGCTCATGGTTTCTGCGGCCAGCTTTATTTCATCGGCATTTCGCCCTGAAACAACCAACAGGACGTGGTGAGGATCAACTGTAATACCACCACTTTCCAACTTGCCGGGAAGATGCACCAGTTTTAGCACAGGACTTGCCACCGTCATGTTAACGCCAAGGTTCTTTAAAAAGCCTTCCACATAGTCTTTTTCGCCCAACAAGACATTATCTTGTCCGCCAACGATTTGATCTGACAGAGTGAATGTGGTTTTTCGATAATCAAAGCGCAACGCTGCGCCGGAAGCTACAATGCCTGCCGTAGTTAGTGTGTTTTCTGTGAGTTTTTCGGTAATCAGGTGTAAATGAGCATCAGGTATGGTTCTGGGATCGAAAACCAGATCCGATAGAGCAGAAAGCTTAAGTGGTACGGTTTCCTGTTCGTATTCGAACGAAATTAAAGCTTCGTCGAGTTTCAATCGGGTCCACAGCTCGGGTGCGCAGGGTGCTTCGCAGTTCAGGCTGTAATGTTGGGCAACTTTAAAGCTGAGCATGTTATACCCCGGCTTAAGCAGAGCCCCCGGCAAATCAACTTCGGCGTAACCGTTAGGCGTAAGGGGATCAAGTTTAATCTGGCTTAGGGGCGTGTTGTTTAAAGAAATAACCAACTGCGAGTTCTGCTTGAGTAGTGCGACTGAATTGATATAGTCAAAACGAAGAACTGCATTTTTAACGGACCAGCGCTTGGGCATGGGAATTTGTATGCTGTATTCTGCCTCTAAACAATGCAGATCAACTGCTTTTGCGAGAGGAGAAATCTTGTATAGCGGCAGATTCATTTTCTCCGCAAACGCAGGACAACAACTTGAAATCAAAACAGCGATAGTCATGATCAGGTTTACTAATAAATTACAAATCCTATGCTTGACAAGTCGAAATTTGATGAGTTTATTCACTGTTTGGCTGAGTAAATCATATTGTTCTTGAGGAGGATTATTAATTATATTTTTCATCTGTTACATATTAGCACATATAAAACAGGTATAAATAGTCACGACATTTCGACCATCGAAGGTTAAACTATTCGGCAGGTATTAAAGCCGGAAAGCAGATCTGATGTTTAGAGTTTATCTTGACTAGGATTGGCTACTAACGTTAGGCTTATCCTTCTATAATTTACAATTCCAGGATTATTCAATGAAAATAAATGGCGAACAACTAGATAACGATATTTATAAAATTAATTTGGAAGGCCGGATGGATATTGCCGGGGCTCAGGAAATAGACCTGAAATTTACGGCGATGACGGGGTCTCCACGCAAGTATTTTATCATCGATTTTTCCGGAGTAGATTTCCTGGCGTCAATAGGCATTCGCACCCTGCTCATCAATGCAAAAGCGGTTAATAATCGTGGCGGTAAAATGGTTATACTTAATCCGGACGACAATATTGAAAAGATTTTAACAATGGCCGGTATTGACGTATTAATTCCTCTATTTAACGATTTGGAATCGGCACTTGCAGTACTAAATTAACAACTGCCAAAATATAATTTTAAATCAATAATGTTTACTAGCCAGTTAAGCTGGCTGCTCAAATATAAGCTGTCATATATTTGTCATATAGTATCAATTGTAATTCGGAAGTTTTATTGTAATAGGCATAACTTGAATTCCCATTTCCCCCCTCACTACAAGACCGACATCTTTCTGCTCTCAAACTTTTCTACAGTACTGATTCGGATCGACTAATGCAAATTATCAATACCTTTGAGTTGCGCATCTACAATGACATAATTGAGCTTAGGCGCATGAGTGATTGGTTGCACAATGCCTGTGCAGAGCTGGCTTTAGACGAATCTCTTGCCATGAATTTGGACTTATGTGCAAATGAGGCAGTTGCCAATATTATTAATTATGCCTACATAGATCATGACCGACATGAAATTGATTTGTATATTGAGCACAAGATTAATCAGTCTATAAGCTTAACGATGGAGGATGACGGTTTTCCCTTTAACCCTTTCGAAGTCCTCCCGCCACAGCCTTTCGACATGCTTGAAAACGCTAAAATTGGCGGCTTGGGTATTCACCTGATTCGCAATTTAATGCACGAATGTCAATATCGACGGTTCAATAATAAAAATATCATCACGCTGAGCGTCTCCCTAAACCAGAAATCAATTCGCCCGCAGCAAAATGCGGTATCCGATATCTAAAGGAAAATCCCACCATGTTCATCTGTCGCAAAACAGATCGCAGAGCACGCTCGGCCGACTATGACGTAGCTCTAAATGCGAATACTGAAGCAGGACTTGAACTCCGCGTTAAGTCTGACCGGCGGCAAAAAGATCCTCTTGATTTTATGGGGCTTTTTTTCGGCGTTCCAAGTCATCTGGCATACGAACTGCTGGAACGCTGTGCAGTAGTCGAATTTGCTAGCGGGGACCTGGTACTTTCGCCGGCAGAAGAAAATGATTCAATCTGTATACTGCTATCCGGTCATCTGAAGGTTCATTTGGGCACGCCTGAATCAAAGGATTTTTTCCTTATTAATCCGGGAGACTGCATTGGAGAAATGTCCATAATTGATGGTAAGCCGGTTTCAGCTTTCGTGATTGCAGAATCAGCTTGTCGTGTGCTAAAAATCCATCAAAATGAATTCTGGGGATCTTTAAGTCAGATCCCTGATTTAGTTAAAAACCTGCTAGCCACGCTGGTCGACCGGATGCGAACCAGCAACAAATCCGTTCTTACGCAATTGCAGGCAAAGATGGAATATGAGCACATCCAGAAAGAACTTACGATAGCCCGCGAGATTCAGGCAAGTTTACTGCCTGCTCAATACCCCCTGTTTCCTGATTGTAACGAAGTCGATTTATTTTCAATCATGAACCCGGCAAAAAGCCTGGGCGGCGATTTTTACGATGCGTTTTTTGTTGCGCCAACCAAATTGTTTATCGTCGTAGGCGATGTTTCCGGCAAAGGTATTGCGGCTGCACTTTTTATGGTGCAAAGCATTATGCATCTGAAAGAACAAGCATTGTTAAAGCACTCGCCAAGTGAAATTTTGGATCGTGTCAATAATAGTCTTTGCAAAAATAATACTGCAGCCATGTTCGTTACCATTTTTTGCGGAATTCTGGATACGGATACGGGTTTATTTATTTATTCCAATGGTGGACACAATCCGCCGCTCAGTGATGCAATCACCGGTACTTTTGACTATATTCCTGTACCCAAAGGCATAGTCGTCGGGATTATGGAAGATGTGAAATATCAATCCTCAAGCCTGCAATTAAAAGCCGGCGATGCCATTTTTGTGTACACCGATGGTGTCACGGAAGCCGAGGATAGCCAAAAAAAGTTATTTTCCGATGAAAAATTATTAAACCTTTTGGCTGTTTCCAAAGAAGACAGCGCTGAGAAACTAGTAGAACTGGTAAAACACGAAATCGACATTTTTACTAATGGTGTTGCCCAATCTGATGATATCACCATGTTGACCCTACGCTACCTTGGCAGCAACAATGTTTGAATACAATAAGCTATTGTTCCAGTTACTTTTCAAATAACGTTACATTATTTAGAGCGTTGCCTGACTGACTCCAGCAACACAACTGCTGCACCACTAAAGGAGGCTGTCCAAGAATAGAAAACCTACTGCGGTTTCTACGCTCGGACAGTCTTCCAGGTATTTGCGCCTTTACCCTAATTTCACTCCATAAGTCGGTGGCGTTTTCGGCTTCGTCAACGATTTTGCATAAAAACAGATTATCCAGCACATTAAAAGCATTTTCGCGCCCCGAAACATTGTCACTGCCATTTAATTTAGCCGTCATTACGGCATTGATTGCCGGAAACCAAGCCCCATGGATGTGTTTATAAGTCAGCATCCACGCCTCCTGGATCTCGGCAATCCCTACCGGGATGACGATGTTTTTCTTAACTTAATGGCAGTGACGTGCTACGTGGAAATGCAGTATCAACTTACATCTTTGAACAGTAACCCAACTTTCGTAATTACATGGCCTATAAACCAGCTTAGCCGCCGCCACATTTAGTAGTAGCATCTTTAACATCGCTGACGCTACAGTCACCAAAACCGACAACATCGGCACTCAGAATACTCACGGTGGATTTTTGCTTATCCTTGGCATTTTCACCGCTGTTGCTACTGTTATCTGCTGACGATTGAGTCGCAGCCTTGGAGGCACTGGTTGCTGCGCCATCACCGCCACTTAGCCCTACAGGTGCCGAAACGGTGGCAGGAATGCCAACAGTGCCGCCGCTAGACTGAATATTAGACGCACCAATCACCGCCGTTGCGGCAATCACAATCTGTCCACCACTAATTCCCGCTTCACCGGCATCAACTACACCGAAGGGGGCAGCCAAGGTAACCGTACCATTGCCGATCGACTGAATACCGCTACCGGAAATGATAGGAGGGAAAACCGTTTGAATATTGCCTTTTGCATCAACTGTTGTAACTGGTGCCGGTGCTGAAATAGCAGATTTGGCACCCTTACCGGCATCAATACTGCCTTTGGAAGACCAGGCGGTAATATCACCGCCCCCCAAGGTAAAGACCCTGGATTGGTTGACGTTAATATCACCCTGCGCCAACACAGTGAGGTTGCCTTTTTGTTGAACGACAATACCCAATTGATCAGCTGATTTGCTTAGCCCTGCAAGTTTTCCAGCCAAGCCGACATCCAGTTTTCCGCCGGACACGGCCAGGTTAATATCACCACCAGCCAGAGTCTTTAGCTGACTAAATACCAAACCCAAATCCCCTGCATAATGCTCACCGGGAAACAAGGCATTTATCGCATCGAAGCCACGTTTGTAAGACGCTGCACGTTGATTAGGCTGCGCAATGGCAGTCGCCAACGCAGATTGTTTAACCTCTTCAAAAAGTATTTTTAACATAACATCCAGATGCTTGCTTTGTTCTGCATTACTCAAATTATCAAAGCCTTGCAATTGTGCGCTATAAGCGACTAGCGTTTTATATTTGTTAATAAACCCGGAATAATCAATCTTGTCGGACAATCCAGCCAAAACATTGATACTTGCACCCTGATTAGCCAAAAATGAATTCAACACATTGCCAACAGTCTGGATGCCCGCCGAACTGCCCAGATTGACATTCTTACCGGCAATCACATCCAATTGCCCTGGACCTGCCAGCTGTATTTTAGTGTCATTCGCACTCACGACACCATTGCCATCAATCAAAGTATCGTAGCTGATACTTTCGCCTGCTTTAATCAATGTCGTATCATTTGCAGAAATATTTTGTCCGGTAATATCCAAATTTCTGATGTCACCACCCGCAATATAATTGGCTGCCTGCGGCAAATTAAAGTACATTGCCGAGCTGGAAGACCCTATGTTGCCAAGTTTGGCCATAATCAACGGTTTGTTGGCATCATTTTTATGCAACGGAATGGCCGCATGAATCAGGGACGTATCGCTCTGAAGAGGATTCAAATAGTTGTAAGCAAAGAGACCATCGCCCTCCAGGGTGCTGGCAGGTGTGACTATACTTGGAAACTTTGCCGGATCGGCGTCAGACATGAATATCGAACCCGAATCAGAGATTAAATTTCGGTTAGCCAGTAGCTGCAATTGCCCGTCAGCAGAAGGATATAACTTCATTGAACCGCTAACACTAACATCCCCGGACAAAGCCGTAGCCTTCAGTATTCCCGGATAAAGCGTATATTGAAATCCGGAATCATTGGAG
>CAIKYI010000584.1 GCA_903831545.1 uncultured Methylobacter sp.
CAACAAATAAGGAAATTTCATATAGGTCCAGGAACGAAACTCTTCATGAATATAATCGTTATATTTACAATAATCGATATGATCCATAATAGTTGCTCCGTGCTCATCTTTTGCACGAATACCGCCATGATAAAGCTCCAACGCACCGTCCGGCTTAGTTAAGCCCAGATAATTGGTGCGTATGGTGGCAAAATCGTCATAATAAGGCAGATTGGAACAATGCACTTTTTTGATCATCGCCACTGAGGCATTTGCCCAAATGATCATCTGATCTATATCTTCCAGCAGATAATCACGTTCGGCTTTGGTCAAGGATTTATTCATGCCCCCGGCAATCGCGCCGGTACCATGAACACGCTTGCCAGACACCATACGAATAACTTCCTGTCCATATTTACGCAGCTTGACGCCTTGCACCCCAAGTTCTGGATACTCGGCCAATACAGCAACTATTGAACGCTTGCTGATGTCGCTTTCAAAGCCGAACAACAAATCCGGGCTGGATAAATGGAAAAAATGTAAAGCGTGGGATTGCAGTACTTGACCAAAATGCAACAACCGCCTTAATTTGTCGGCTGCTATGGGCAGGTTTTCCGGATCGATACCAACCAGTTGATCTATGGCTTTAGCAGCGGCCAAATGATGACTGACCGGACAAATGCCACATAACCGTTGCACCAATACTGGAAGTTCCCAATAGGGCCGACCTTGAATAAAGCGCTCAAATCCCCGAAATTCAACAATATGCAATCTGGCTTGCTGGATTTTATTGTCCGCATCCAGCAATAAAGTCACTTTAACGTGCCCTTCAACTCGCGATACCGGATCTACGATTACACGTTTTAATCTGTCCCGGGTTTCAGATGGTTCTAGATGTTCGTCCATAATAATTCCCGAATTAGTTTTGGTAGGTTGGATTAATGTAATCCAACATTGCCGCCTTTACCTGTTGGGTTAGGTTAGGTTACGCTATCGCCAACCCAACCTACGCGACCTCCAGTTATCAAGGCGCTTAATCATAATGAACCAATTCATAAGGCAATGTAGGTTCGCGCCCGTCAATCAAATCGGTCAGAAATTTCCAAAACACGTCCGCCGATGGTGGACAGCCAGGTAAAAAATAATCTATTTTGACGACTTCATGAATCGGTCTTACCTGATCCAAAAGCAAAGGTAACTCTATATCACTTGGTATTTGTGGATTTTCTACACCGATACCGTCCATATACGCTTCATTAAGACATTCTTCCAGTGGAATATGATTACGCATCGCCGGCAAACCGCCGTTAATTGCACAGGCTCCGACCGCAACCAGGATTTTGCAATTGTTACGAAACTCGCGTAGGACGTGTACGTTTTCCGAGTTACATACGCCGCCTTCAATCAGACCAATATCACAGTTGGTGCAATGCTCGATGTCGGTAATCGGTGAGCGGTCAAACTCAACGTGTTCAACTAACTGCAACATCCGCTCGTCTATATCCAGAAACGACATGTGACAGCCAAAACAGCCTGCCAATGAGGTTGTTGCTACTCTAATTTTTGCCATGATTTTGCTCCAAACTCACTTGATCAATTTGCTGATGATCATAAATACGTTCACCGATGGGTACTTGGTAACCGGTACGTTTAATCAGAATGGCGCCGGTAGGACAAATGTGGACTGCCTGATCGTTAACATCAAGATCGGTATCTTTCAACAAGCCACTTTGCGCATTAACGATCAGATGTTTGTTAAGGCCTCGCCCACTTATTCCAAATACATCCTTACCATCTGTTTGCTGACTGGCTCGTACGCACAAGGTGCAAAAAATGCAGCGGTTATGATCAATCATAACCTCAGCATGAGATGCATCGACTTCACGATCCGGGTAAAACAGTGGAAAATGGTTGTCGAGCATATTTAGATGGTAGGCAACCCCTTGTAGCTGACAATTACCGGTTTTTTCGCAGGATGGACAAAAATGATTGCCTTCTACAAACAACATTTGGGTAATTTTTTTACGATCATCAATCAATTCTTTGGTTTCGCTCAGAACGTCTTGCCCCGCCATTGCCGGAAAGGTACAGGCCGAGCAATTGCGACCGTTGACCTTTACCGTACACAGCTTGCAACTTCCGTGCGGTGTATATTCCGGCTGATGGCATAAATGTGGAATATAGACGCCAGCCGCCATCGCGGCATCCATGATGGTTTGTCCGTCTTCGAAAGGAATCGTTTTGCCGTCGATAGTAATTGTTTTACTCATGTTCGCTCTCCGTCTGAGCCAAATGCGCGCCGGCATCATCTC
>CAIKYI010000585.1 GCA_903831545.1 uncultured Methylobacter sp.
CCTTAGTATTTACATTTTTTTTGGTTGTCATAAATACACATTTAATCGTACTTTTTACATCCCTGTAGTCTGTGTAGTCTGGATTCCGGCCAACCCTCGCCTCACTCTCCCTGCCGGAATGACGTCGATTATTACTTGTGTAGCGATCTATGGTCTCTGTGGTAAAAAATAAAAAAAACATCACAGGCTTACCAGGAGGACGCAATCTGGACAACTTCGGAAACCGAGGTAACGCCAGCCAGTAATTTATCAATCGCATCGTCCAGCAAACTCTTGACCCCGGAATTGCGCATTTTTACCACCAACTCACTTTCGCCTTCGCCATCGGCAACGGCGCGCGCCCAGTCCTCGCGCAACTCCAAAACCTCATAAAGCCCGATACGCCCGGAATAGCCTTTGCCGCCGCAATAAATACAACCCGATGGATCATGAATGACGCGCCCGGCCAATTCAGAGCGATCGATTGAAATCGCTTCCAGCTCGGTCAGCGGACGGGGAATGCGGCAATGGGTGCACAGACGGCGCAATAAACGCTGGGCAACGGCAAGTCGCAGCGCCGCCGCAACCAAATAAGGTTCAACGCCCATATCGGTTAAACGGGTTACTGTTGCCGCCGCAGAATTGGTATGCAAAGTACCCAGCACCATGTGACCGGTCAACGCCGCTTTAATGGCGACATCGGCGGTTTCCTTGTCCCTGATTTCGCCGATCATCACCACATCGGGATCATGGCGCAAAATACTGCGCAACGCCTTGGCAAAGCTGACCTTATCCCCGGAATCCACCTCGCATTGGGCAATACCGTTTATTTCATATTCGATGGGATCTTCAATGGTAATGATGTTGACCTTGCGCTCTTCCAGCAACATGCGGATAGCGGCATACAAAGTGGTGGTTTTACCGCTACCCGTGGGGCCGGTCATAATCATCAAACCCTGAATGCGCCGCAAAAAAGCTTCGATCATCAGCTTGTGCGACGGCTCAAAACCCAGGTTTTCCAGGGTCAGCGATTCGGTCTGCACCGCCAGCAACCGCATGGTGATACGTTCGCCGTATTTGGTTGGCAAAGTCGCAACCCGCACGTCCACGCGTCGCTCGCCAGAAACAAACTGATGCGAAAACCGGCCATCCTGCGGCGAGCGCTTTTCGGCAATATCAAGATAAGCCATAACCTTCAGACGGCTGACCAACTCGGTAAAAATATGAGAGTTAATCTGACTGTAATGCTCCAACTGACCATCCACCCGAAAACGAATGGTTGCCCCGTTATAGCCCGGATCGATATGAATATCCGAAGCCTGGCGCATATAAGCCGCATACAATAATTCGTCGCCGGTATTAACCGCATTGGCAACTTGCGCCACCTGCACACCCGGTGAGGGCAAAGCCTTAACGCCATGCGACACATCGCCGTAAACCTGCCTGAGCTTTACATCAAGTTGCCTGGCATCACCGGCCCACAAACGCACCTGCCTTTTTAACAAGCGCTCCAGTAAGGTGATAACTGCATGGTTTTCAATATTTAAACAAACGACATTAATAATGCCGTCAAGTTCAATAAAAGGCAGAACTTTCTGCCTGAGCGCAATATTTCCGGGTATTTTTAACGCACAAACCGGATCAATCCGTAATAAGGCGATATCCAGCACATGGGTTTCAGGATCAAAGCCGACGTGATCGAGATATTCAACGCCAAAACGCACATTGCCACCCTCAACCAAAACCCAGCGCACTTTGGCTTGCCGGGTAAATCGCCGATGATTGGCTTCAATGCTGATGGTGATTTTGACGTCTTTATCAATAACCCCGGCGTGTCCCGCAATCATCAGACCTGCGCCGCTTGACGAACTGTCTTCAATTCCGGCATTGCTGATGGTAATGCTGTTTTCCTGAAACACGGTTGCACGCCAACCGCTGACCAACTCTCGCGATTTGTCGCGATTCTCTGCAGCGACAGGGCCGGTTTTTAAGGTTTTGGACTGCTCGTGCTTCATCTCAGCTTTCCATAACACAACGTTACAGAACCGCTAAATGGGTATTTGCAAACGTCTGCTGTTGAAGCCAATGCCATTAAAATCAGATCCATAGCGTCAACAGCCATTCCTGCCTACCGGTATTTGATTTGTCAGGTTGCATTGATAACGAAACGGGCAACGCTTTGACATCACTCTCAATCAAAGACAACAATGCCCGATAATTATCCAGATAACTACCGATATAGCGAATCGTCCAGACATTTAAATCCTTGTCATCGGTAGTGGTAACAGGTGGAGCCGCCGCTATTGCGGGAGCTACCGCTAAAATATCTTTAAGCCAGTGCTGGGTATCACGCAAGGATCGGGGTAAAACATCTTTGCCCGGTTTATCGTTGCGCTTTTCGTCCAGCACCTGCAAATGATTGTTCGCCAAAATAACCGAAATGCGTTCCAGCGCATCATTGGAAGAACCCGACCGTGCCATAAAACTGCTGCTCGCCGCCAATGCCTCGTGCATGACTTTATCTTCCTGTTCCAGTTTGGCAACTTCCTCCGTAATGCTGCTTTGTTGCTGGGCAATACCCGGCAACGCGGCAGCATCAATGCCTTTTTGCTTCATGCCGATATATTGCGCCTCGGCTTTTTTGGTTTTTTCCGTTACAAAATTGGGACTGATAATCACAAAATACAGCACCAGTACGCCCAGCGCAGGCAGGACGCGTTTAAGCCAAAGTTCACGTTGTTGTTCAGCGGTCATATAAATACAGTTAAAAATTCAGCCACGCTGCTATCAAGCGTGGAACAGGCAAAAAATTAAAACCACCGATAGCCATTCACTATACATTTGGTTCCGTTTTGTAAAACAGGCTCATTAAAGTTAAACAACAAAGCAACTTTACAGCGCGTCAACTTTTGGCAAGTAATCAATTCAAGGGTATGCACAGGGAGCAATTCCTCGACGGCTTTCACTTTGACAATGACTTTATTCTCAACCAAAAAATCCAGCTTCAAAGGCATCAGTTCTGCGTATTGGCCCACTGCAACAGACATTGACTTTTGCCTTTCAAAACAAAGATGCCTGTTCGTCAACTTAATAGCCAAACAGATCTCATAGATGCTGTCGCTAAACCCCGGCCCCAATACACTATGCACCTCATTGGCCGCAACCATGATTTCATTGGCTAAACTATTTTCAATCATTGTTATTCAATTACCCTAACCGTAACCCAGTTGCGGTCAAACAACTCATAACGCCTTTTTTTTGTTAAATCCGTCCACACCCAGATCCTGCAACTTAAGCTCAAATTCCCAGGGGCCACCGTCCACTAAAAACCCCATATTCTTTTTAGTCGGCGCCACAACCGACCAGCCCAGCGCCACCAGTTCTTTCTCCAGATAATTGGACAATTCATTGGCCGAGGTTGCATCAAGACTGATACCACTGATTCTGACCTCATCCTTGTCAACAACAATAGCTTCTACCAACAGATTGTCAGGCCGCCCCTTGGCCAGCGCGTTCAGCAATTGCGCGGGACGATGCTGCAAGCCGTCAATCAACCGGGGCAAGGTTTCCGAGTCGCCTTTCAGCTTGTCGATTTTCTCTTTCAACTTGTCGCGCCTGGCCTGATCGTCACTCAGGGTCTTGCGCATCGCGGTCATCGAAGTTTCGACTTGTTGCAAAGCGGTATATTTGTTTGTGTAGTCATTGGTTTTATATAAATTCCAGAACAAATGACTTAAACAAATCACCACCGCCAGCGAGCCGCCGGACGCCATCAACAGCAAATCTTTATTGAGTTTGGAATGATGCCGCAACACCGGCACGGCAGGCGGGTCTTTTTTAACCAGCACACTTGACCAGGCCAGCAGCCAGTCAGTAACCGGATTAACCTCGTTTAAATGCAGACTAAACGCGGTGGCTGGCAACAGCTCGATTTTGTTGTTTAACAGCGTTTCGGAATGCGCAACCGGGCCTTGTTCCGCCAGCCACTGCTCCAGTTCGTCATGCCAGCGACGACTGTCAAACGCAAACAGCCGCATAGTCAAACCCTGCTCAGGATGGTTTCTTAGCGCAACCAACTGGGTCGGCCAGCATTCCATTCTCAGCCAGTCCTGGCGTTCCGGATTATCAAGCGACAACGGCAGCGCGGCCGGATGTAACAAACCCGCCAGTGAGCTGCCCGCTTTTTTAAGGGCTTTTTGCACATCCTCAAAATACAGTTGATTAATCTGGCTTACCCAGTAACTGCTCATTTCATCTTTATTGCTTAACAATTGATAAGCCAATTGCGTATCCAAAGACGACTGACCGGTTAAACCTTCCAGCTCAAACTGCAAGGCCTGCAGCAAGGTATCCTCATCAACGCCTTCGACCTGCATCGACGGAATGCTGAACAGGGTGATGGGCAAACCCAGATAAAACAGCCAGACCTTACGCCCCAACGGACGACTGTTGGCGGCAATAAAGTTAAGGCATTCCGCAAGCTTGGCCTGACCTGGACAGGCCACGGCAAGAGTTTCGGCATTGCCAAACTGAATACCGGCTTTATCAACATCGACACGAAAGGTTTTAACCTCGGTGATAAACAGCAGCGTATGCGCAGGGCGTTTGCTTATAAAAGGCAAAGACATAGATGAAAAATTAACCAAAAAAATCCCGATTCAAATAATAAAAACTTGGTGAAGCAAACACAAAAGCACGAAGCCCACTAAAGGCAAAAACCTTCGTGTACTTCGTGCTTGTGGGATACCAATCCCCGTTAACAAATAGCTTTGTAGGATGGGTATAGCGCCAGCGAAACCCATCGGGTTGGTGGTATAGGCGATGGGTTTCGCTACCGATCTACCCATCCTACGGTGGTGTTTAATCGTTCCGGAACGATGGCAACTACTTAATCATCTCCCGTAAAAACGCGGTTTTTTTCTGGTCGTCTGCACTGAGCAACGTCAACTGCGCCTTAAACTTGTCTGCCCAACCCGGATAGGCATTTAAAGCCAGGCTCATCGTGTTTTTTGCCTCACCGGTCAAACCGTTTAAGGCTTGCATTTCAGCTTGCCGATAAGCCAACGGACTGGATGGCAAAAACCGGTAGCTAACCTCGGTCAAGGTTGTTAAAGTCGGACGCATCTCCTCATCTTCAGGAGTTCCGGCATTGGTAAAAATCGTCGCAATATAAGGCGTCAGTAAGGGCGCATAGCTATTCGCTTCTTTGCAAACTGCCATTAACCGACTAAAGGTACGCGGTGAACTGTCATTCATTGCATCTTCGGATGCCTGCTCCAGTTTCGTATAGTGCCATTCATGTACCCCGGCTATCGCAAGGCCGGATAGCAGTAAACCACTCAAAGCCGCAATGCCCGCACCTCCCAAACGAATCGGCCAAAACCGGTCATCGCCCAGCGCTAAAATCATCGCCGCAAGGCCCAAAAATTGAGCATACCAAAGCGGATACTCCAGCAAACTGTGCAAGCCCAAAATGCCCGCCAGCATCAACAGCCACAGTCTAAAAGCGCCGGTAGCGTCCGAGGCCTTGTCTTGGTGTTGCCCGTTAAGGCTCACAAGCAACTGTCGCAACCAGAAACCCAGCAATCCCACCAACAGCACAACCGGAAAAATACCCAGTTCCGCCAATAAATGTAAAATCACATTATGGGCATGCTCCATACGGTTGGACAGTTCCGGGATATGTTGTCCGGCCTGAAAATACGCCCAATCGAACTGACCAAAACCCTGGCCCAACCACGGCGACTGTAAAAACACATGCCAGGCTACTTGCCATATATGTTGTCGCAGCGGCGCACCGCCCACTTCCTGATACAAACGTTCCGCTGCCGTGGTTGCTTGCAGCGCCAATAAAATCCCGCTGGCCCACAACACCTGCAACAACACATACAAAGCCAAACCCGCCAACAGCAACCGTACCAACGGGCGTTGCCAGCGCCACGCCAACAGCAACAAAATAAGCCAATATAACCAGACGCTACGCGACGGCGTTAAACTTAAACCCACGATAATAACAACCGCCAGCGTTACCAGATAAACCCGCCACACCGGTTTAGCCACCGTCTGTAAATACAACACCGACGCCAAACCCAACGCCAGCAAGTCAGCGTAGTTATTGGCTTGGGCGGTGCCGCCCCACCAGCCAAACAGCCCGGTCAACCTTAAAACAACTTCCTGCAACGTTGCGCAAACCGCAGCGGCGGTTAACCCGCCAGCCAGCCACAATCCCACGTGTTCGCGTCCGCTGTGCTCTGCCAACAAGCCGACCAACGCCATCAACAGCGCCGCCCACAATAAATACAACATGCCCATTTGCGCATGTTGGCTATTAACCTGCGGCAGCAATTGCGCTTGCACGGCAATAAACGCCATCAACGCCAGCGGTAACAACACCAGGCGCGGCAAACGTATACCGCCGGCACGCGGCAACAGCCACAAAGCAGCCAGCCACGCCAGCAAACCCAGGGTTATCGCCAACCATTCATCATGAAACGAACGCACCGGATTTAAATGTTGCGACACAAACAACGGCAACACCGGCAGCAGCGCCAATAACATTAAACTGCCGCGCATAGACCACAAACACAACTTGGATTTCAGGTTGTTCTCCATAAATTTAGAGTAATGATGGGGTTCACTACATTCTACCCATCCTACCGTGATGCGCTTCGTAGGATGGGTAGAGCAACGCGAAACCCATCGGTTATGCCGCGAACTGAAAAATTGACCAAAAAAACTCGATGTATACGTTAATTAATAAAAATCGGGTAAAGCAAACACGAAAGCACAAAGCGCACCCACAAAAACGTTCTTGTACCCATTCCGCTGTTATTCTTTGCCTACTTGATAAAGCTCACTGTTAGCCTCGACGATCTTGCCGGTCGTGGCATCCACTTCGACTTTCATTTCCTTGCCGTCTTTGCCTTTAATATCAAATTCATAAGAAGCTGCACCATCGGCTTCGATTTCGTATTCCACCTCAATAATTTCTCCGGGGTAAGCCGCCAATGCAATCTTGCGTGCTTGTTCTTCATTAACTTTCAGTTTGGCTTTAAACACAGAATCATCGGCGTTTTTAACTTCCTGTTCGAGCTCGCTGATTTTTCCGGTCTTGGTATTGCACTCAATATCCCAAGCCTTGCCATCCGGCGTTTCGATGTCAAACTCATAGGTAGGGATGTCTTGTTCAAGTTTCAGTTCGACTTTCACCACACCACCGTTTCTTTCATTCAGCGCCGCATGCAAACAGTGCTCCATGCTAAACTCGGTTTTGGGGTATTGGGCATGGGCAACGCCAAGGCTGCAGCACAACAACAGCACAGTGGTCAAATAACGCTTATTTGTAAAATTTTTCATATGTAAGACCTCAACAGTTTAATTACTACAAACACGTTGTATCCAGAAATACCCAGACACTAAAAATGCCCCATCCCTGGGAGACTTTCCAAATTTCAACCGCCCGGAACAGCTTAAAGCTACTACGGGCGGCAAGCTAATCAATATAGTTAAAAATTAATCGTCATCCTTTATGCCTTCATGGAATGTCTGCGCCAGTAACGATTGCGTTTTTAAATCAGGTGTCATCGCACCAACAAAGCTGGCGCGAGTGCCATCTCTGGGCACTTTAAACACCGCCAAGAATCGCGCATAACGTGCAGTCGGATTATCAACCCCACCACTAAAGTACACAGGCGCCTCTTTCAATACTTTACCCGTCATTTGCGAACGTTGGCCTACACCGAATACCACATAATCATTTTCGGCAGTTGCATCAGCTAAATCGTCGCTATCAACCTCTATACCCATATTATTATGGATAAGTGTTGTTAATGAAGCCGGTTTAATACGAACAGCTTTAGTTGTAGAACCTAGACCTACTGTATCGCTGATCGTCGCTTTAGTACTGGTACCGGCAAAAGTTGCATTGAAGTCTGTACCTGCAACGCCTGTATTTTGCATCGGATACAAACTATCGATTTCTGCAGCTTTCAATGATTTAACAGGCCCTGAAGTCATTGCGAATACTTCAAGATCCGCAGGTTGAGCATTAACATTACCTACACCAACCAGCCAATCGATCACAACAGTACCTTCGGCTCCTGCTACCAACGAATCAAAGCCATCCGGGTATGCGACAAATTGGGTTTCAAAACGATCAATAGCTTTGTTTATTTCAGCCAAACTATCCGCTGCGCTGCTGGTTTGGGTTTTTTCGGTAAAGCCTGTTACATAAGGCAGCAACAGACCAGCCAAGCCAACCAGAATCAGCAACACTACGCTTAATTCGATTAAAGTCATACCGCGCTGCATAATCGCATTTTTTAAGTTATAATTTTTCAAAGGGTTTCCTCGTAAAGTGGTTGTAAGAGATTCACATTTTTCAACACAATCACGGATCACTACATCCGTGGCGGGGAAGCCCACCCTTGTGTTGAGGGTGAGTAGTTTAAGTGAATACAAACCAACCTGTCTTTAGGAAAAAATCCTTTATATTTTATCAAAACTCAACCGTGGCAAGGCTTTCCAACCCCGGCAACGCGAATAGTTTTGTAGTAAATTTGATGGGTTTCGCTACCGCTCTACCCATCCTACGACGAGTATCGTTAGCTGTTCCTTAGAATAGAACGCAGTGAAACCCATCGCATCAACACCAGCGTGCAATCCTACCTAAGCCACTAAACCTGCTGTAGGATGGGTAGAG
>CAIKYI010000586.1 GCA_903831545.1 uncultured Methylobacter sp.
AGTCGATAATATTGACGAAATATGACAGTATTATGAATTTTCACGATAATTTTTTGCATTACATCCGATTTACACAGCCACTGGAAATAATGTCTGCTTCAAATCGCTAAAAGATTTTTTTTTCGAATACTTTAAATCCTTTTTTTGCAATAAACCGGCCGGCATTTGTCGATTGCTTCCAAAGCCTCCGCCAATAATCTTCTTGATGATATTCTTTGAGGCAGCGGAGATAACGTAGTTGTTTGACTTGTTCTAGTTGTTGAAAAATCGCGGGAATCAAGCCTTCTTCGATATTGTATTCATAGCCCGCCTTTAAATTAACCGGGGCAATCTGCTCGATTGACAAATCCAGTTCGTTAACAAGCGTATCCATCATAAATCTTATGGTTTGTGCTTTGGCTGAGCAAGGGTTCATGATGTCATAAGGCGGCTGCCATTCGCGTAACGGTCGCAATTGATCGATATGCGTCAAGGCCACTACGACGGGCGGCAGACTGCTTTTGTCTTTAGCGACAAAGCAGTTACGTATGGCTTGCAGCATTTTTTTATCGGGATCGCGTGCTGCATTGGTTGCGGAAAGCGCCAGAATTATCAAGTCACTGCGCACGATTTCTTCCGCTGCTTTTGCAAACAGACGCTGACAGGCATCGCTGCCATAGCCTTCGCAATCCATGATAATAGCAGACTCCAAACCCGAGCGTTCCAGATGATAAGCAGTGATGCCTTCGGTAGTCGGGATTACATTGGTTTCGGCTTTCTTCGCGCCAAACAAGGCGTTGATAAGGCTGGATTTTCCGGCATTGGTTTGGCCTAACACCAAAATTCGAAACGGTTCTGCCAAAGCCGAATCTTCTCTTTGTTTGATTTGATCCAGTTCGAGCTGTGATTGTCTTGTTGCTTTAGTAAAAACGCCGTTGTCCAGAACCATATTGCCGCTGTACAGTTCGATCGCGTAATAGCCAATTTTTTTGATATAGGCGTCGATAAGCCAGCTTTTTAATTCAGAAGTGGAATAAGACACCAGGCTGTCGGTGGTCAGAATTCTTACTTCCCGAATCATTGCCGAAACCGGATCAAAACCGGCGGAAACAATACGGAAAAGTCGATACAGCTCGCTGGCACGCGTTGCAAACTTACGACTTTTAATCAGATCGCTTAAAGAGAAAATATGGCTGCCCGGCAGGTTATCCGCAACATTAATGCGTAATTCTTGCGCCAGCGTCTCTACGACCTTGAGTAGATAAGGTAGTTTTATCTCCAATAAGGCATCTTTTTGTTGCGGATAATAGTGTTCCGCCACTGCCTGCATCACTTCCAGCAGGGTTTGCATATAAAACGCTGACGAGGTTAAATCAGGATTGCTGTTTCGTCTTTGTGCGGCGATGCTTTCAATGTGTTTAAAAGCCAGTTCGGTTTGGCTGGTTTTTGCCAGTGCCGCTGAAATATCCAGCAGTTTTAAATCCGGATTTACCCGGTTAAGGCGTTGGTGCACCAGCCACCAGATGCCGCTTAATACCGCAGAACCTTCAAGCCAGACCAGCAGCATGTGCTGCTGCCATAGCCAATAAACACCGGACACCAAAAGCACGCTGAACGGGGCGATAAACACGGCAAAATGCAACTGCCAGCGGGTTTTTATGTTCATGACACGGCCTTATGCTGAATCTCATGCAGGTAGTTTTTTAGAATGACTAGTCCCTGTTCGAATTGTTCCTTGTACACAATTCGAAATAATTCGCTGGATAACTCTTTTCCGTTACGTAAATTCTGAAAATAAACCGTTAGAGTTTTTCCCAGTGCGTAGGTGGCGGCAGCGGTGAGTACTGAGGAAACGGCCAAACCATAGGCGGGTATCAGCTTGATTAATTCGCGGCGACCGATATTGGACAACAACGTAATCCCCAGGGCGCTGGTGATTTCTGTCCAATTTTTTTTATCCAGTTTGTAATTGTAAATTGAGCCGATAGTCTGAAACATTTTGGCCTGAACCAGCGTCACCACCGGAATATCGACAAAGGGAACTGGAACCGCACCGGCAAGCCCGGATATAAGCGAGTAGGCAATAATATGGGGATGTGCCGCGTTGCTGTAGATGTCGCGCAGTTGTTTACGTATGTCTTTCATATCATGCAACATCACCGAGATACCGTGGGGCAGGGCAGTTTCAAGGCACTGCCAAAAGGCATCCAGGCCATAATTGACAGGCTGGTAACCGTCTTCGGGCAAGGTAAAATCCACGGCGACAAACTGGGCGTTGATGCCTTTGAATAGCGTTCGCTGTTCCAGTAAAGAGCGGCAAAGATTGTCAGGAATGAGTTGCGGCCAGTCTTCCTTATTAAACGGATAGGGACTGATATGGTCAAAGGCTTGATTTGGATAGCCTTCATGCAAGGCGGTCTGTACCACAATAACCGGCCACTCGGGTTTGGCTTTATGGATTGAACGAACCGCATCTAAAACAGCCTGTTGGGCATGATCCATGGCTTTTATGACTACAATCAATACATGGGCCTGATCCCGAAATGCCTCAATGTCGCAGTCCGGTGAATAATCAACTTCGCCCAAGCCCCGGGTATCCAGAAAGCGCATGATGCAATCGTCGGCATCAGGAAAATCGTAAGTGAAGGCAGTTCGGGTACAGGCGTGCATGCCATTGCCAATTTGGGCGCGACTGTCTCCGGTTAAGGCTTTGATGATCGAAGTTTTTCCCGACTGGGTTTTCCCTAATAGCCAAAAAACCGGCGTAGGCATGGATGACTTTATGAGTTCAAGGCGCGTACTGATTTCTTCATCATCAAGACGAGGCGTGAAGATAGTCGAGTAAATTTTTTTCCACATGCGAAAAGCTTCAAATGAGGCAGTAGATTCTTTAATATGACA
>CAIKYI010000587.1 GCA_903831545.1 uncultured Methylobacter sp.
ATAAGTTTCCAAAAAGAAGCATTACACGTATTAAAATAAAGCCAACTTTTTTAAACTAATTTCGACGCCACCTCATGATGATATTTTTATTCTTTGCTGTTCTTTTATTCTCTCTAATCAACGGAGCGTGGCTCCTCCGCCGTATACAATTCGCTCATCATTCAGTCTGGATAGCTCTTGGGCAACCTACGGTGACTGCGAGCAGCGGTGTTCGACCGCGATTGGCGCTGGTTTCCTACATTTGGGCTCTTCGTTTCCGGGAACTCAATGATCGACTTTTATCTTTTGCTTGTTGGGCAGCAATGACCGCGGAGTTTTTGCTCTGTGCCCTATTCCTGTTTCTCATGCCAGGCGTTTAAGTCAAGCACTGAACGTAACAATAATATCCTGAGCTCATTGTTTATCAGTGCACTTATTACCTTTTGCAAAGTAGTACCCGATTTTGGCAACATTACCCTTCCGTGTAAAATATCAAAACAGAGTGCTGCCTACTACCAACAAATCAGGCTACCCGCACGGCTGATAGATTCCCAACCAAAAGAGAAAACATTAATGCTTCAAGCTTTGGCGTTACTAATAATTAACTTAACCCTAACCATTGCAATTACGACTGATCCTTCTACCTCTTCACTGACTAGAGGTATAGTTAAGCTGTGGAACTTTGCAATATTAATTGCCGTTGTAATGTATTGGGGGGATTTAAATGGACTTGAAAGCCACACTATCAGTGATGCTGTTCAAGCTCAACAAGTAGGTAGCGAGGTTAAGAAAACATTGGCTGATCTTCCAAAAATTGAGCAAAATAAATTTATTAAGCAAAAACTGGAAGAATATAAACATAAATAGCATTATCTCTTATCAGGTACGGAGCATCTGCCATTTTGAGCACATCTCATCATAGTTGAAACCGGACAACTGAACCATTGACCAGTTATAGTCGCGACGCGGGCGTCACGACTAACAAAAACATCCTGATTTATCTTTGATCACCCAGTCAAGCAAAAAACTGGAACAACGAGTTATAGATGCCTTAACTCTTGGGTCTCATATGTGGAAATAACAACACATCACGTATTGACGGTGCATCGGCAAACAGCATCACCAGACGGTCGATACCAATGCCCTCTCCTGCTGTAGGCGGCATGCCGTGTTCCAAAGCAATGATATAATCGGCATCAAAGTGCATGGCTTCGTCATCACCCGCTTCTTTTTCTTCAACCTGTTTTTGGAACCGTGCCGCCTGATCTTCAGCGTCATTAAGCTCGGTAAAGCCATTGGCAATTTCCCGTCCACCGACAAAAAACTCAAATCGATCGGTGACATGGGGATTATCATCATTGCGTCGTGCCAGTGGTGAAACCTCGACCGGATAAGCGGTAATAAAGGTCGGATTCATTAACCGGCTTTCCACCGTTTTTTCAAAGATTTCAATCTGAATTTTACCCAAACCATACCCGTCTTTAATGGGTATATGCAGGTTCTTTGCCACGTCAACAGCCGCTTCGCGGGTGGAAATATGTTCCGCCGTCAACTCTGGATTAAAATGCAGAATCGAGTCAAACACCGTCATACGATCAAACGGCTTGCCAAAATCGTATTGCTCGCCTTGATAAGTAATCTCGGTTTGCCCAAGCACCTCAAGCGCGACACCGCGTAACATGGCTTCAGTTAGATCCATTAAATCGTGATATTCAGCGTAAGCCTGATAAAACTCCAGCATGGTAAATTCAGGATTATGACGTGACGACAGACCTTCGTTACGGAAGTTACGGTTAATTTCAAATACCCGCTCGAAACCACCCACTACCAGACGTTTTAAATACAACTCCGGTGCGATCCGCAAATACAACTCCATATCCAGCGCGTTGTGGAAAGTCGTAAACGGACGCGCCGTCGCTCCACCCGGGATCATTTGCATCATCGGCGTTTCAAC
>CAIKYI010000588.1 GCA_903831545.1 uncultured Methylobacter sp.
CCAATGATGAAGTTGAAGTTAAAGTCGTATTTGGTGGCGTTGGCGGCATCAACGAAGGCGATGCGAATTTGGCGTTGGCTTCCGGTGCAATTCTGATGGGCTTTAATGTCAGAGCTGATGCGACTGCACGAAAGCTGATTGAAGAAAAGGGTATTGACCTGCATTACTACAGCATCATTTACGAAGCGATAGATGAGGTTAAAAAAGCTATCAGCGGTATGTTGGCACCTGAAATCAAAGAGCAGATTGTTGGTCTTGCCGAAGTGCGTGATGTATTTAAATCTCCAAAATTCGGTGCAATTGCAGGCTGTATGGTTGTTGACGGTTTTGTTAAGAGAAATCTGCCGATTCGTGTGCTGCGTAATAACGTGGTTATTTATGAAGGTCAGCTGGAATCTTTGCGTCGCTTTAAGGATGATGCGGCAGAAGTCAAGATGGGCATGGAGTGCGGAATTGGTGTTAAAAACTACAATGATGTTCAGCCTGGCGATCAGATTGAAGTCTTTGAGCGTATCGAAGTCAGGCGGGAACTGTAAAGTTTATGGCTAAAGAATTTGGTCGTAATGCCCGCGTTTCTTCGCAGATGCAAAAAGAACTTTCCCTGGTCTTGCAGCGTGATATTGATGATTCCCGTCTGGGCTTTATAACTATCAATGAAGTGGTAGTGACCAAAGACCTGGCGGTTGCCAAAGTGTATGTCACTGTTTTGAATGTCGATGAGCAAGGCAAAAAAGCCAATGTAAAATTGCTGAATGAGATATCGCCTGTTATTCGCCATCAATTGGCAAAGCGAATGCGGTTAAGGCATATCTCCGAGTTGCGCTTTCATTATGATGATTCCTTTGATACCGGCATGCGTGTTTCAGAGCTTTTAAGTGATTTGGAGACGCGTGATTTGAATCGGCCTTTGGATGTAGCTCAGGATAGTCCCGATAAAGGTTGATTGATGAGTAAACGCAAGTCCGGGCTTAATATCCACGGCATTTTATTATTGGATAAACGTCTCGGAGTTTCGTCAAACAGAGCTTTGCAGGAAGTCCGGCATTTGTTCAATGCCAATAAAGCCGGTCACACCGGCAGTCTTGATCCTCTTGCGACCGGTTTATTGCCGCTTTGTTTTGGTGAGGCGACCAAGGTGTCAGGGATGATGCTGGATGATCACAAGCGATATCAGGTTGTTGTTCAGCTTGGCGTGATGACCGATACCGGCGATCGGGAAGGTTCGGTTATTGAAACCAAGCCAGTCCCTAAATTGTCAGTCGAAGCAATAAAAAACTGTCTTGAAAAGTTTACCGGAGAGATTGAGCAGATCCCTCCCATGTATTCGGCGTTAAAGCTTAACGGCAAAAAGCTTTATGAATTGGCGCGAGAAGGTAAAACGGTTGAGCGTAAAGCCCGGCATATTACTATTTTCGAGCTTAAGTTGCTGACCAGTCCTGAAGCGCTGATTGCTGAACCTGAGTTATTGTCTTTGGACGTTTATTGTTCAAAAGGTACTTATATCCGTTCCTTGGCCGAGGATATCGGTCATGATCTGGGCTGCGGTGCTACAGTAAAGGAATTGCGTCGGCTTGAAGCAGGTCAATTTCATATAGAACAGGCTCGAACCATCGAACAATTAAAGGCTATGGATCAGCAAGGCTTGTTTCAGTGCTTGCTTAATGTTGACAAGCCTTTGGAGGCCCTGCCGGCCCTAAGTTTGTCTGAAGCTCAGGCAATTTGCATAAAGCAGGGGCAGAGTATTGCGTTCCCAAGTGCTAATCTGCAAATAAAATCAAGTGATAATCCGGATACCGTCCGAATGTATGTCGCAGCAATATTTTTAGGGTTGGGGGAACTGTCTTTGGATGGTAAACTAGCACCGAAAAAAATGTTTAATTTGTAGCCAAGTAAAAAAACAAAGCTACAGATTACAAAGAATACATCTGTTTCTACACCCTATCGTGGAAACGGTGTACATATGAAGTGGTCATTTTGGCGCTTCAATTTTAATTTTTAATCTACATAGGGATTACAAATGCCATTTACAGCAGAACAAAAGAAAGCAGTCGTTGAAGCGTATCGTCAATCAGAAACAGATACCGGTTCACCTGAAGTACAAGTTGCTTTATTGACAGCACACATCACTCATTTGACACCGCACTTTGCAGAACATAAAAAAGACAACCATTCTCGTCGTGGCTTGTTACGCATGGTTAATCAGCGTCGCAAATTGCTGGACTATTTAAAAAATAAAGACTTAAGCCGTTACCGTACATTGATTGAACGTCTCGGATTACGTAAGTAACAGAACAAAAAAATCGGTACAACATCATTTACCGTTTTTCCTGTAGGTCGGGTTACGTCAGAGAACAATATCTTTGCGTAACCTGCATCCATTCCTCAATAAACTTAC
>CAIKYI010000589.1 GCA_903831545.1 uncultured Methylobacter sp.
CATCAACATGACTTAGAAATCTAAACCTGTGAATCAAGCCAACACGCCTTGGTCCAACATCGAATTAACGCCTTTTTCAACTGCTGGCCAGTATTCGCGTGGTACGTTACCGCCTGTAACAGCAGATTCAAAGACAAATCCGGTACCGGGCTCACCTGGCTGAATGATGTAGTTGATTTTTCCATATTGGCCTGAACCACCCGATTGTTTCTTGTGGGTGTATTCGTCTTCAACCGATTTGGTAATGGTCTCGCGGTATGCCACTTGCGGTTTACCGACGATAACGTCAACACCATGAGTACGTCTCAAAATGTCGACTTTAATGTCAAGATGCAACTCACCCATACCTTTAAGGATGGTTTCGCCGCTGTCTTCGTCAGTCTCAACGTGGAAAGAAGGATCTTCCTGAATCATTTTTCCCAGTGCAATACCCATTTTTTCTGAAGCCGCTTTATCTTTTGGCGAAATGGCCAATGAGATAACGGGATCAGGGAACACCATTGGCTCCAGGGTTGCAGGAAATTTAGGATCACACAGCGTATGTCCGGTTTGTACATTTTTCATGCCCAATACCGCAACAATATCACCGGCTTGAGCAGAGTCCAACTCGGCACGCATGTCGGCATGCATTTCCACGATACGTCCGATACGTTCTGATTTGCCGGTAAAGGTATTAAGTACAGAAGTACCTTTTTCCAGCTTGCCAGAGTATATACGCAGGAATGTCAAGGCACCAAAACGGTCATCCATGATTTTGAATGCAAGCGCACGTAGCGGTCTTTCGGCATCAACAATTGCAAAAGTACCTGTAGGGGTACCTTCCAGATCAACTTCAGGTTGTGGCTTAACTTCTGTGGGGCAAGGCAGATAATCAATAACACCATCAAGCACCAGTTGCACGCCTTTATTTTTGAAAGACGAGCCGCAGAAAGTCGGGAAGAAGTCCAGATTGATGGTTCCTTTACGGATACAACGTTTAATTGTTTCAATATCCGGTTCTTCGCCTTCAAGATATTTTTCCATGACATCGTCATATTGATCGGCAACATCGTCGATCAATTTTTCACGCCATTTTTCTGTGTCAGCAACCATGTCAGCCGGAACATCTTGAATCGTATAATTTAATGGGTCACCAGAATCATCCCATATCCATGCTTTACGTGTTAACACGTCAACCACGCCTGAGAATTGGTCTTCAGTACCGATAGGCAAAGTCATTACCAGCGGATGTGCACCCAGCACGTCTTCAACCTGTTTAACTACGCGGTAGAAGTCTGCGCCGATACGATCAAGTTTATTGATGTAGATAACCCGTGCAACTTCAGAGTCATTGGCATAACGCCAGTTGGTTTCTGATTGGGGTTCTACGCCACCTGAGCCGCAAAATACGCCGATGCCGCCATCCAATACTTTCAATGAACGATAAACTTCAATTGTAAAGTCAACGTGCCCAGGGGTGTCGATGATGTTGAAACGATAGTCTTTCCAGAAACAGGTTGTTGCTGCAGACTGAATGGTAATACCACGCTCCTGCTCTTGTTCCATAAAGTCGGTCGTTGCCGCGCCATCGTGTACTTCACCGATTTTGTGGATTTTACCGGTAAGCTTTAAAATTCGCTCGGTAGTCGTTGTTTTACCGGCATCGACGTGAGCGAAGATGCCGATGTTTCTGTAGTGCGCTAAATCTGTCATGTTTTTACTCTAAAGTTGGGCATAAAAAACTTTTTGGTGACTGCTCCCACCAGGCATTCTTCAATTGAACGCCTGGCGGGATTCGTACCGGTGCGGTGGACCACAAGCCATAACCGCTCATACAACCTGATACTGCGGTGGCGGAGCCATCGGAGTGGATGAAATGCGTCGAATACATGCTGGTAGCTCAAAGCCGAGTGAGGTGCATTTATTTGAGTCACCATCATAGCCCACTCTTCCAGCCTTGTAAGCATGGTATTTTAACCTAAAAACTTTGTAAAATCATAGAAAACCCATGTGTTATGTTCTGGCAGAGGTAAAATCTGAAATTTATCAATTTGATTTAATCAAAATAAATTGACTGGCAACTATCCCCGAAAGCTTGAAATCACAGGGACTAGCGCTTTAATAAGAATACAGACCAAGCAGAAAGGCTCCCGGCTTTTGCAATAACAGCACTGACGATTTTGGTCATGATTTACCCGTTATGGGTAGTCATCGACCTTAAAGCGTCTATATTTCTCTTATGGAATAATTATTCAGCAGCTACGGGCATTATTATAGAATACCGATTTGCGGAAAAATCACAGATTTACAACGATAAGCCGCTCATCACATCAATTCTTTTACTCACATTTTGATGTGCCACCGGCCTGATGCAACTTAATGTTCTATCAGTGTGTATTTCCATGCTATGCAAGATTTTCAGAATGGTATTGACCGTAGTGGAATATTTTTTATTACCCATAATTAATCAAAGCGCATTACTAAAAAATTTCATTCTAAAATAAAAAGGCCTTAACTTATGTTTATCAGAGACATTATGACCACCAACCCGGTTACGGTTACTATGGATACAGATCTCTTTGTGATTAAGGGGATATTTGATCATGTTTATTTTCATCATCTGCTGGTTGAAGATGAAACTGACAATACTGTGGTCGGCGTGATTTCGGATCGTGATTTATTAAGTGCTTTAAGCCCTTATATTCATACGGCCTCGGAAACCCTGCGTGATATTGAAACATTACACAAACGTGCCCATCAAATTATGTCGAGACAGATTGATACCGTGACACCGGCAACAGATTGCAATATTGCAGTACAAAAAATGCTGGATGCAGACATATCGTGTCTGCCTGTTATTGACGAAAACAGAGTTATTGTCGGCATTGTCACCTGGAAAGATTTTTTGAAGAATTATTTAAAACAGCAATGATTGTGCAAGCAGACCTTCAACCCTCCATAGCCGAACCCCATACACTTAGTGAATGGACAAATGTGCTCTGCAATGAAGAAATGCCGATATTTTCCAATACTGCCCTAAGAATTCACGATGTCTTGAGCGACGACAGAAAGGGCGCAATGGAATTGGCATCGGTTATTTTGCAGGACCCAAACTTGACGGTTAAATTATTAAAAATCAGTAATTCACCGCAATACAATCCTTCCCGACAGAAAATGGTCACTGTTTCACGGGCCATTATCATGATCGGTTCCGAGGTTATCCGTGAACTAACCCTGGTCTGTTCTTTCTTTGAATCTATTTTATCCGCCACCAACAAACAGCAAGCCAATGAAGAAATAGCCAGGGCCATTCATGCTGCAGTACACGCAAAAGCCATTGCGATTGCGGCAAACGACAGCTCGCCGGAAGAGGTTTTTATTGCTACGTTACTGAATCATATCGGTAGCATTTCATTCTGGTGTTTTTGCGGCGAGCAGGGAGAGCGCATACAAACACTGATTAATGCAGGCAATTGCACGCGCGAAGCAGCCGAGAAACAAGTGCTGGGCTTTAAATTAACCGACCTGGGAATTTCTCTGAGTCATGCCTGGAAATTGGGTGGCCTGATTGAGGAAGCCATCAAACCTGGCGCTTTAATCAAAAACCCTAGAGTCGGCCTGGTGCAATTAAGTTATGATCTCACCGATGCACTGAAAGAGGGAACAGCCTCAGAAAAATATGCAATTTGTGTCAGAAAAATCGAGGCTCTAACTCGACAATCCAAACAAGTTATTATTGAAAACATCCAAAACAATACCCAGACTGCCTTTGATATTGCGCGCCAATTCGGCGCAACTGAAGCAGCCATGCTTATACAGAATAATGTAAACAAATCAGTTGGCCATGAGGAATCGTCACCGTTAACTGATAAAAAACAACTTCAATTTCAGATTTCTCAGGATATAACTTCGATAATAAGCGATCGAATTGACATTAATCTGTTGCTGGAAACGGTACTTGAGGGTGTGCATCGGGGCATTGGCATGGACAGAACTATTTTTTCCCTGTTGACTAGCGATAAACAGTCTCTGAAAGAACGACTGTCTTTAGGTTGGCGAAAAGAGTCTTATGAACACAAAGTAATTTTTTATATATTGGAAACACCGCCCAATCTGTTTTTTCATGCCTTGTCAGGGACTCAGGCTGTTTGGGCCAAGCCTTTGGACAATGCAAAGTTGTATACCTTACGAGATATTAATGTGGTTGGAAAAAACGAATGTTTTATCATGCCAATCTATTCCAATAAGATACAGATCGGTTTGATTTATGCGGATCGTGGATTTAGTAACCTGCCCTTAACAGAAGAAGATTTTAATGCTTTTAAATATTTTGTCCAACAGGCAAACATAGGCCTTACTATTTATCGCATGCAGCGAAATTAATAGCCTTCATAACCTCAACTAGAAAGATATTTTTATACCCGCCTATTAAACACATCAAAAAAAGAAATTCCATTTAAAATATTTAAACTTCCCACGCAGACGCATGGACAGGACTGTCGCAATGCTGTTTAAGTAACTGAGTAAAATTGGCCCTGCTAATTTTCTCAGCACCAAAACTTGCCAAATGCCGGGTATGAACCTGGCAATCAATCAACTGGTAGCCCCACCTGGCAAGTTGTTGAACAAGACTTGCGAAAGCGACTTTGGAAGCATCGGTTTGAGTATGGAACATTGATTCACCAAAAAAAACCTGACCCAGCGCTACACCATATAATCCACCTACCAGTTCACCGTCCAACCAGGTTTCAACCGAATGGGCAAAGCCAGCCTGATATAACAGATTATAAGCCGAAACAATTTCTGCGGTTATCCAGGTTCCACCGGAATCTTTCCTCGGCGCTGCACATGCGGTCATAACTTCATTAAAAGCCTGATCAAAGGTAACCAAAAAATGCTTATTGCGCAGGGTTTTATGTAAACTGCGGGAAACAATCAGATTGTCAGGAAATAAAACCAGACGAGGATCTGGCGACCACCACAAAATAGGTTCGCCTGGGTTATACCAGGGAAAGATCCCATGCCGATAGGCAGTCAACAAACGTTTTTTTGATAAACACCCGCCTACGGCAAGCAAACCATCCGGTTCGCGGAGAGCCTGCTTGACCGAGGGAAAGTTTTGTTCCGGATTAGCCGGGTTAAGGACAGTCAGTTGCATTTTCGGAAGACCAAAGACTAAGGACAAAAAATAAGACTTAAAAATAGACCGCCTTTAGTCTTTTGGTCATTTTTTTAAAACGGTTTTGTGGCAATTATATTGTTTTTTCAGTAATGAGAAGTTATAAACTCACTAATTCATCGAGAAACTTTTCAGCATCCAACGCAGCCATGCAACCAGCACCTGCCGAAGTAATAGCCTGCTTATAAACCGAATCCATTACATCACCGGCAGCAAAAACACCTTCTACGCTGGTTGCAGTAGCGTTTCCATGTATACCGCTTTTCACTTTAATATACCCATGATCCATGTCCAGTTGACCTTCAAAAATCCCGGTGTTAGGCGTGTGGCCAATTGCGATAAAGACGCCGTGCGCGCTTAAATCTTTGCTTGAGCCATCCTGGGTGTTTTTTATTCTAAGTCCGGTAACCCCCATATTGTCGCCGAGCACTTCATCAAGCTGGTAATTCCATTCTATGCGGACGTTACCGTTTTGAGATTTTTCAATCAACTTGTCAGAAAGAATTTTTTCCGAACGGAATTTGTCGCGGCGATGAACCACAATGACTTCCGAGGCAATATTGGACAGATAAAGCGCTTCCTCAACGGCAGTATTGCCGCCACCAATAACAGCAACGGGTTTGTTCCTGTAAAAGAATCCATCGCAAGTTGCGCAGGCTGAAACCCCTTTACCCTTGAAAGCTTCTTCAGAATCCAGGCCCAGGTAACGTGCTGATGCACCCGTTGCAATACTCAGGGCATCACAGGTATAAGAGCCGGAATCACCGGTTAATTTGAAAGGGCGAGTAGATAAATCCGCTGTATTGATATGATCGAAAATAATTTCTGTAGCAAAACGCTCGGCGTGTTTTTGCATACGTTCCATGAGTGCAGGCCCTTGCAAACCCTCAACATCACCGGGCCAATTATCGACTTCAGTTGTTGTGGTTAGCTGACCACCTTGTTGCATACCGGTAATGATAACCGGATTCAGGTTGGCTCTTGCAGCATAGATTGCTGCTGTATATCCGGCGGGACCGGAGCCGAGTATCAAAAGTCGGCAATGTTTGGAATCACTCATTAAAAATCCTTTAAAGAAGAAAAAACAGCTTATAAAAGAAAAGGCCATCGATACACTTGATCTCAAATGAATCTTTGTTCCATCTAAATATCAAAATATTCAATTCAAAGCACGGACATTAATTTAATTATGCAGAGGAATGCCAGTCTCGTAAACTGTTTTGTTGTCATGACCCACGGATAACGCCAGTGATACGAGTTGAATTTGATACGAATATTATTAATGTGAAACATTTCATTATTAATCTATAATCCTGTTTTATTAGTAATTTATGTAACGAGTTGTTGATTATGGTTGCGGTAATGGAAAGAAAAGGCTTTCGTGGTTTGCGTGAAGTGGCTTTGCTGGGCTTCATTGCGGGCGCAATATTTTTTTTAATTGCGCTGATAACGTTTAGTAACGAGGATGCAGGCTGGACACATAGCGGATCAGTAAAAACAGTCTCTAACGCTTGCGGGGTTTTTGGCGCATGGCTTGCTGATTTCATGCTTAGCTGCTTTGGCCTGGTTGCCTATTTATTTCCGATCATTTTGTTTTGGCAAGGATATCTTATATATACCCACGACAGACAAGATCGTGAAAAAATGCTACTTGCTCTCCAGTGGTTAGGCTCCATTGCAACCATTATTTCTGGCTCTGCTTTAATGAATTTGTATCTGCTTAGAATAGGCGTTGAACTACCCAGCAACACCGGCGGCATTTTAGGACAGGAAACCGGAAATGCCTTACTGGTCATATTGGGTAATTCAGGTGCGACCCTGGTTTTGTTGCTGGTTTTACTGGCCGGAGTTACTCTGGTTACCGGCATGTCTTGGGTAGCTTTACTCGACGTTATTGGCAAATATACTGTTTTTGTAGGTCGGTTTCTTTGCCGCAGCATTTTAGCGCTATTGCAGAAATATTCTACAGAAAACACCCAGTCTCGAGTCAGGTATACAGAAAAATCGGACACCCCAAAAAAGCCCAGTGCCAAGGTCATACCAGCCAGCAACGAAAAAACTGTAAAAAACAATCTTCCCTTAAAAAAACAGCCTGCCATCAAACCAGTTAAATATGATGTCAGCAAAGGCGTTTTACCGTCTCTGGAACTGCTTGATCAACGCGATACAAGAGTTATAGGTTATTCCCAAACCGATCTGGAAGAAATGTCGCGTCTGGTAGAAGATATTCTGGCTGACTTTAACGTTGCCGTTGCCGTTGTCGGCTTTCATCCAGGCCCCGTAATTACCCGCTTTGAATTACAACCTGCCGCTGGCGTTAAAGTCAGCCGCATCAGCAGTCTGTCCAAAGACTTGGCCAGAGCATTATCAGTTACCAGCGTTCGTATCGTTGAAATCATCCCCGGTAAATCCGTAGTCGGCCTTGAAATCCCCAATAGGGAGCGGGAAATGGTGACATTGCGCGAATTATTGGTCTCCACGCCTTTTGAAAAATCCAAATCCTTGTTGACTCTGGCAATGGGCAAGGATATTTCCGGTACGCCGATGGTAGCCGATCTTGGAAAAATGCCACATGCACTGGTTGCAGGAACAACCGGTTCCGGTAAATCGGTTGCCATCAACACCATGATCCTCAGTCTGCTTTATAAAGCAACGCCGGAACAGGTACGAATGATCATGATCGACCCGAAGATGCTGGAACTTTCTGTTTACGAAGGCATTCCGCATTTATTGACTCCCGTGGTAACCGATATGAAAGAAGCCAGCAATGCGCTGCGCTGGGCGGTTGCCGAGATGGAAAGGCGTTATAAGTTAATGTCCAAAATGGGCGTCCGAAATCTTGCCGGCTTTAACCAATTGGTGGAAGACGCCACGGCAAGAGGCGAAGCCATTAGAGATCCGATGTTCCAAATGATTAATCCCCTGGAGGAAGGCGAGGATTTTCCGGTTTTAAATACGCTGCCCAGTATCGTTATCGTCATCGACGAATTAGCCGACATGATGATGATTGTCGGTAAAAAAGTTGAAGAACTGATTGCCCGCTTAGCACAAAAAGCTCGCGCCGCTGGCATTCACTTAGTATTAGCAACACAACGTCCCTCGGTCGATGTCTTGACAGGTTTGATTAAAGCTAACGTACCAACACGCATTTCCTTTCAAGTGTCTTCGCGCATTGACTCGCGTACTATTCTTGACCAAGGCGGCGCGGAAACTCTGTTAGGTAACGGTGATATGTTATTTTTACCGTCAGGCACCAGCATTCCCATCCGCGCCCACGGTGCATTCGTCGATGACCATGAAGTA
>CAIKYI010000590.1 GCA_903831545.1 uncultured Methylobacter sp.
AAAATCGAAAAAAGTCTTGTATCCGGTTAGCAGATGATTTAACTGCACGGTCATTTCAGCTCTATCACCCGACAGCAACATCCATAAATCCTGTATTGCAGGTCCCATGCGGCTATCATCAAAATCAACAAAATGCGGGCCGTCATCAGTCCATAAAATATTGCCGGGATAACAGTCGCCATGCAAGCGTATGTTATTAACTTTGCCGGCACGGTCAAAGCAACGTTTTACTCCCTCAAGCGCATGTTCGGTTACCGTTCGGTACGCTTCAAACAGATCGGCAGAAATAAAATTATTGGATAATAGATAAGTTCGTGGCTCCTCTCCAAAAGTGCTGACATTAAGGGTTGGGCGCTCCTTAAAGGGCTTTAGTGCGCCGATGGCATGAATGCGACCAATAAATCTACCCACCCATTCCAGTTTTTCCCTACCCTCAAGCTCGGGTACGCGGCCACCTTGTCTTGGAAAAACCGAAAATCGAAACCCGTCAGCATGAATTAATGTCTGATTCTCGCCAAAATATAGGGCAGGCACCACTGGTATTTCAGCATCGAACAATTCCTGAACAAAAGCATGTTCTTCAAGAATGGCTGACGTTGGCCAACGCTCGGGTCTGTAAAACTTGGTTACTTTATAGCTTCCGTCTGTCATGCCGACCTGGTAAACGCGGTTTTCATAACTGTTAAGCGCCAGTAATCGACCATCGCCAGGCAGATCAACACTGTCAAGTGCGTTCAGTATAATATCGGGTGTCAGTGCTGAAAAAGGAGTTAGATTAATTTTCATAGTTGCTATTGTACCCCGAATTTGGGCTGGGGGGCTGTCGGAGAATAAAGAGCCCACTCCGTGTTCTATTTATTGCGAGTTACCTAACCACTGGAATCAAATGATTGAGAATGACAAGAAGTTCTTTTGTAATAAATATAAAGTTGATAGAATCATAAGGAATTATTTTATTGGATAAATATTGTTATGAGTGTTTTAGAAAGAATTAAAGATCAACTAGAAAACAATCCCGTTGTTTTATATATGAAAGGCTCTCCGGATTTTCCTCAATGTGGTTTTTCAGGCCAAACAGTGCAAATATTAAGTGCTTGTCATGCCAAATACATGCACGTTAATATTTTTGAAGATCCTGAGCTTCGCGAAGCCCTTAAAGACTATTCAAACTGGCCGACTTATCCTCAGCTTTATATCGCTGGCGAGTTGGTAGGTGGCTGCGATATCGTGATTGATCTATATCAGAAAGGTGAGTTGCCAAAGATGTTGTCTGCGGTAGGTGGCGTAGAGCAATAGTTTTGTTGTGTCGGGTTACCCTGTTAACCCGACCCTTTTCTCTCTGTTATTTTTTATTTAAAGCCTCTTCAACTGATCTTTCAAGGATCAATTTCATTCCAGCGGATTGTTTTCTGCATTCAACAAGATTACTTCAATTTCTTCGGTAATTTCTTCCTGACGATAGATTTGGGATTTTTTCTGTAGCTTTATTGTTTCATCATCCAGATGATTTACGGCGGCTTCTAGGTGTTGCAAGCGGCGTTGGTTTTCAGCAGTGAGGGAAATATAGAAAATCTCATGCAGGACGGCTAATAAATAATGATCGAGCAGTCCCGCAAAAAATACCTCTGGCGACAGATTTAGTGTTGGCGGAGTACCAAAATAAACACTATTTTCCTGCTGCTGGATAATGGGTGGGAGCACCTGGCGGTGGTTGATTTGATGGGTTGAATTGTCAT
>CAIKYI010000591.1 GCA_903831545.1 uncultured Methylobacter sp.
CATAGTGCGTAAAGGCTTTACTACCAGCCAAAACCCCACCTCTGAGCATAGATATATACACAACTCGTCATCCCGGCATGGATGGCAAACCTTAGTATTTACATTCCTTTTGGTCTTCATAAATACACAGTTAGTCGTGTTTTTTTTACATCCATGTAGTCTGGATTCCGGCAATCCCTGCTGGAATGATGTCGATTTTTACTTGTGTAGATATCTATACCCCTGAGCATATGAGATTAAGCGATGTTTATCAATAAAAAACATAACGCAGTGCGATGAAGTGATTAATCTTGCTAACTCAAAAAAAATAAACGTCTACAGAATTATCGAAAAAGTTATTAGATTTCATTGTTCCAGTTTTTTTAGCTCGACTAAGGTAATCCTAACTACATCAATATTTTTCGTTAGTCGCGACGTGGGCGTCGCTCCCACGGTGGGCATCCCTTAGTGATTTCTATCCTCCCAGCTAAAACCAAGGACTTCCTTGCATCAAAACACCATGCCAGAACGGCAATGTTATTAAACTGATTGCCGTCGTTACGGTTACCGCCATCGCGTACAGAGAACTATCCAATTTAAAACGGTCACAAAATACAATACCCAGTACCATGCTGGGCATCGATAAATCCAACACGGCCGCCGCCCTGTAGTCACCGGCTATAGGTAAAAACGATACCAGAGCAATGGCAAATAGTGGCATCAGCGCCAATTTAATCGCTATTACGGGCATGACATAAGGAATATTTCGAACCGAGACTGCTTTCCAGTTTAAGGCAAGCCCTAGCGAAAACAGCATCAAGGGCACTACCGCTGCGGACAATTTCTGTAACACGCCCAGTAACCAAACAGGAGCGATACAACCATTAAGGTTCAATACAACAGCTATCGCTGCCGCCCAAAAAGGCGGCGCATTAAAGAAAAGCCATACAGCCTTGGGCTTTTCCGTGGTTTCCTGACCGTAGTGTCTGGCAACCATGGCGCCAACGGTAAATAAAAATGGCGTCACTGCAAACAAATCCATCTGTATGACAACAGACCTGGCCCAACTGCCAAAAGTTTGCTCTAAAACCGGCAAGCCCAGATAGGTGACATTAGGAAAAGCTGCGGCCAATATCATTGCCCCCAAGCGCCGGTCTTCAAATTTTAAAACCGCTCCCACCAGCCAGATGCAAAGCATGGCAAACACAACACAAGCCACGCCCAGCAAGGTATACTGAAATGAATGCCAGCCTATATCAGCTGTCCATAAAACCTCCAAGACCATCGCCGGAAGCAGCAGATAATAAACCACCGTCGTTAAAACCCGTCGTGTTTGTTCTGCTGATAACCCCGCCGGTTCGGCAAATCGCCATACCGGCCCACAAGCCATAAGCAAGGTCATTTGTATCAATATTGAGTTCATAATCGAGGTCTATTGTGGCAATAATGCATTTTAACATTCACCGTTAAAACAAGTTCCGGTAATATATGCCCACTTAATCATTTGGGAGAGTTAACATGCGTTCATATTCTAAATATTGCCTACTCGGTGTTTTGTTATTGTTAATCAGCCCCTTTACCATGGCTGAACCCGCTCAGGACACCATTTCGCCCAAACAGGCCGCCGCTATGCACAGCGAAAACAAAGCCATTATTCTTGACGTGCGTGAAGATGACGAATGGAATGAACACCACATTCCCGGTGCCGTCCATATTTCGTTAGCTCAATTAGACCAGCGCTTGGCTGAACTGCAATCCTATAAAAACACCACAATCATCACTCAATGTAAAAGTGGCAGACGCTCCGCACAAGCTCAACAAGTTTTACAAGCCGCCGGATTCTCTAAAGTCTATAGCCTGGAGGGTGGAATACAGGCTTGGGATAAAGAAAGTTTGACTAAAAATTAACGCCATCGGCTTCAAAAAAAATAAAGACGCAAGATTTAAATACCAATCTTGCACTGAATAACAATAACCTTGAACCCTAATCATGTCTCAATCATTTATCTCAACCAAAGCCATCCCTGTCCGAGAACGTTTAATAATGGCGCTGGATGTGCCCAGCATTGCAGAAGCGCAAGCCTTGGTCGAAGAACTGGGTGATTCGGTAATCTTTTATAAAGTAGGCATGGAATTGTTTATGTGTGGCGATTATTTTGGCTTTATTGACTGGCTAAAACAGCGCAATAAAAAAATCTTTGTTGATCTCAAGTTTTTTGATGTCCCTGCCACGGTAGGCCGTGCCATTAAAGCTTTAAGTAGCAAAGGCGTTGATTTTGCCACCATCCACGGCAACGACGCCATTATGGAAGCCGCCGCACAAGAAAAAGGCGACCTTAAAGTATTGGCCGTTACTGCTTTAACCAGTTTGGATCGCGGTGATCTTGATGATTTGGGCTTTGCCTGCGATGTTCGCGAACTGGTTTTATCGCGCGCAAAACGTGCCTTGCAAATTGGCTGCGACGGCATTGTTTCCTCGGGGCTTGAAGTAGCGATGCTGCGTACGGAACTTGATCATAAGCTACTGGTCATCACCCCCGGCATAAGACCGGTTGATAACCGTGAAGAGGACGATCAAAAACGGGTAGTGAGTGTAGAAATGGCATTCCAGAACGGCGCTGATTATATCGTTGTCGGTCGGCCTATTCGTGATGCTGAAAATCGTAAAGCCATGGCTGACAAAATTCAGGGGCAAATTCTTGCCCAGTTTCAATAAAATCACTTCATAATAGAGCGCTAAATAACCTTTGTCTCGAACCTAATAATAATAAAACCTAGCGACTATGGACTTCGATCTCGCTTTTACAACTTCTACATTAGTCGCCTTTACCATGGGACTATTCAGCAGTCTGCATTGCATCGGCATGTGCGGCTCAATTATTGGCACTTTAACCTTAAGTCTTAGCCCGGATATACGTAACAACAAAATCAAACTTGTGCCTTTTGTGCTTAATTACAATATTGGCCGTGTTACCAGTTACACCATAGCAGGCATTTTGGTAGGCATCATTCAAACACTAATCACCATGCCAATGGGTGAAGTCAATGGTCACAGATTTCTGCAATTGCTGTCCGCAGTCATTATGACAGGAGCCGGACTTTATCTGGGCGGCTGGTTTCCGCGCTTTGCTTACATCGAAAAAATCGGCGTACGTTTCTGGAAAATTATTGAGCCTTGGGGACGAAAACTGATCCCGGTCAAAAATCTAAAGCAGGCATTTCTTTTTGGTATGGTTTGGGGATGGCTGCCTTGCGGCCTGGTCTATTCAGCCCTGGCTCTGGCCGCCGCCGCCGGAAATATTAGCCAAAGCGCACTGACCATGTTGTTTTTTGGCTTGGGAACCTTACCCGCTGTCATGGGCCTCGGTATAATGACCGGCCTCTTGGCCAGGTTATCCAAAATGCCGAGATTCAAACAAATAATAGGGCTGTTTATGATTGCCCTGGCCCTGCTGGCTGCCCTGCCCTGGCTTAACCCTATGGCGATAACCATTCATCACATGGCCTCACATTAAGTGGTTTGATGGCTTATTTTAGGGCTATTTTTAGCTTGGCTACTGCTGATTATTAGTTCTTAGAATGAAATATCTGTGGCTAGCCAATAGGATGCTGCCGACGCAAGGAGGCGCATCTTTACGCCATTGATGCGCTTCACTTTTGTTCAGCATCCTATCATGCTAAAAACAAACATGGTTTGTAAAAGCACCAATCC
>CAIKYI010000592.1 GCA_903831545.1 uncultured Methylobacter sp.
TAATGAAATTATCTCAATTTCACAATCTTTCGGCGCACAAAATATCAATACACTTCAAGCAATAGGACAAACTGAAACCATTGGTGCCGAGCTAACTTTTACCCAAAATAATCTATTTGATTCACCGATAGATTTAATGGCTAATGGTACGTTTATGAACAAACAAATTACCCAAAATCCTAATAATCGTGCTTTGGTCGGCAATGAATGGGCGCGCATTCCCAAGTTACAAGCCAATGCTTCAGCGACCTACCATATTCTTCCAGTATGGGATGCATCAACTGGAGTTCGCTATCGCAGTAATATTTTTCAACGCTATGAAAATAGTGATGTTATTTCAAATGTTTTTAGTGGTTCAGATGAATATACTTTTGTTGATTTTAAAACGACTTTTCATTTACCTATTAATCCAAAATTAAAAAGCTCACTTTCACTAGGAGTAGATAATATTTTGGATCAGGATCGCTATGAGAATAACCCACTTGCCCAACGGTCTTACTATGCAAGCGTTTCATTAAAGTACTAATTTATAGCTATTTATTACCCATTAATCTGCTCAGGGATGAGTTGCTATTATAAAAAACAAAAAGCCTGGCTTTTTATCAAAGTCTGGCTTTTTTGCTTTATGTGAACTTTGCTTTTTTAGGTTTCGCGGCATCTATTTTCTTTGCGAGACTTAAAGTCAGCAAAATTGGTAGAATGAGCAATGACCAACTCCTGATGATGATTTTTTAGCTGGCAATTGCTCAGGTAGAGAAAGCTGAGTATTTGGTAACCGTGAGTAAATGATTTGCTGGACATCAAATCTCACTGTGGCACACAGATTGTCACCGTCAAAGAGCTTTTGCAATTATTATAAAAACATAAATTAACACCAGTTATAGTCAGACAAGTAGATGGACATTTATTTCCGATTACATCTATTTTATTTATCCCTAACTCGACTTAATACATGAAAATCCTAAGCTCTTTCCTATTTCTTGCATCGCTGGCAATATCTGGCTGCGCAAATGACGCGACGGTAAAACCAACCGCCGATGGTAAGCAACCTCAAACGCGTCATCACATGACTGAAAAAACCGGTATTTGCGCAGACCCAAAAGCATTACCTGCAAATCTATGCGCTGATACAATAAGTTCCGCCTTCGACAACAAGGGCGTCTTATGGATTACTTGGGTAAACAATGATCGCCTGTATGTACAATCTTCCAAAGATAAAGGCATCAACTTTTCTGCACCTGTTTTGGTTAATTCAAAACCTGAAGCGATTGCGGCAGATGGTGAAAGCCGTCCAAAAATCAAGCTGGATACAAAGGGCAATATTTATTTAACCTGGGTACTGACCCTGGATAAAAAACGCAGCACTTATGTGCGCTTTAGCCGCTCAACTGACGGCGGAAAACATTTTTCTGAACCGGTTAACGTTAACGATAATGTTGAAATAATACGCCACCGCTTTGACAGTATTGCCATCGGTAAAAATGGCGAACTATTTATTGCCTGGCTGGATGCCCGAGACATTGAAGCGGCAAAAAAAGCAGGTCAAGATTTCAAGGGTTTATCTTTGTATTACGCCTGGTCTAAAGATGGCGGAGCTCATTTTTATCCTAATCAAAGAATCGCTACCCATACTTGCGAGTGCTGCCGACTGGCTACCGAAATAGCGCCTGACAACACCCCCGTCATCACTTGGCGACATATTTTTGAAGGCGAAATACGCGATCATGCGCTGGTTAAATTTAATGACTGGAATACGCCTGGCGATACTCAGCGTGTTGGCCAGGATAACTGGAAAATTGATGCCTGCCCACATCATGGTCCCGGCTTGTCAATTTCCGCCTCCAGCATTTATCACGAAGTCTGGTTGAGCAACTCACCCACCCATCAAGGTCTGTTTTATGCCTATTCGACCGATTCCGGGCAACATTTTTCGGAACAACTTAA
>CAIKYI010000593.1 GCA_903831545.1 uncultured Methylobacter sp.
CCGATCTCAGTCCTCTTGATCATAGCCAATACGAAAAGATGAAAAGCCGAATTGAGGCATTGGCTCTGGAAAAAGGCTATTTGAAAGGGACGTTTACAGAAAAAAAATTGATCATTGATAAACAGCTCAATCAAGCGCAAATCAAGTTAGTATTTGACGCTGGACAACGCATGGTTTTTGGCAAGATTGTCATTAAACAGGATATTTTGAATCCTGAGTTTGTAGAAAAATACATTTCGATAAAAAGCGGAGAATTTTACACCAGCGAACAATTGGCTAAAACTCATAACAATCTGTCGAAAACCGGTTATTTTGAGATGGTAGACATAGATCCCGATACTGACACTATTGATGGACAAGTGCCGGTTACCATTAACCTGCAGCCTAAAAAGAAGCATCATTATTCATTTGGAGTCGGTTTTGATACCGACATCGGTCCGTTGTTGAGTGCGTCCTATATTAATCGACGCTTGAATCGTAAAGGCCATTTTCTTACCTCAGAGTTTGACCTTTCACCGGTATTATCGACTGCCAGCGTAGAATACAATGTACCTTTAAATAATCCGATCAGCGATTTTTTTAGCTTTGGCGGCGGACTCAAGCGTGAAGATACTTCCAGTTTCAAGACAGCTTCAGTGATAATCTCGGGGCGTTTAAAAAATGCTCTGGACAGTGGCTGGAAGCAGACGCTTTTTCTCGATCTTGATTATGAAGACTTTACGATAGGGACAACAGCAACCCAGACACTATTATTGGTCCCCGGTGGTAGTTGGCTTAAGTCGGTCTCGAATAATTTGTTACGTCCAAATAAAGGTTATCGGGCAAAGTTTGATGTCAGTGGCAGTTATAAAAATCCATTGTCCGAGGTCAGCTTTTTTCAAGGCGATTTGTCTGCGGTATGGATGTACCCGTTACCCTGGCGTAGCACGTTTATTGGACGAACAGAATTGGGTGCAACACTGGTTGATCAGTTTGATAAATTGCCGACAACCTATCGGTTTTATGCCGGTGGTATTAACAGTATTCGCGGATATGGTTATAAAGAACTGGGGCCAAAGGATAGTCAGGGGTATGTCATTGGTGGCAAGTTTTTAACGGTACTCAGCCTTGAATATGAAAAGGCTGTTTTTGATGACTGGGGGGTTTCTGCTTTTGTCGATAGTGGTGATGCCTTTAATCTGGGTAATATCGTGTTAAAAACCGGTGTAGGCATCGGTGTGCGCTGGTATTCGCCCTTTGGCCCGGTTCGGGTTGATTTTGCCATGCCCATGAATGAATCGAATTCTTCCTTTCAGATCCATTTTGCGGCAGGTGCAAGAATATGAAAAAGCGCTTGGCTCTCTTGATGATTATCTGGATAGTACTGGTTATTCCTGTTGGCTTATTGGGCTTGATGACTAGTGAAGCTGGTACCAACTGGCTATTACGAAAGGTTTTTCTGGTTTTGCCTGCACAGGTTTCAGTTACAACAATAGCAGGCCGGTTGCTGGATCGTGTGTCGTTGACCGGTTTTAATTATCAGAGTGCTACGGAAACAGTCGCTATTGATAATTTTGTTTTTGCCTGGCAACCTGTCCAACTTTTTTCGGGTACTTTAAAAATTATTGATGTAGTAGTTACTGATGTAAATGTCAGTGTTATCGAAACAAAAGAGCCACAAGAAAAAAGTACTTTTGATTTGAATGCCAAATGGCTGATACCGGTACAGATTGTTGTCGATAATTTTCTGCTCACTGATATGCAGTTTCATCAAAATGATGC
>CAIKYI010000594.1 GCA_903831545.1 uncultured Methylobacter sp.
CCAGTACCATAGGTAGCTGGATAAAAGAGCGGTAGCGACGCTGATAAATGGTTAAACTGTCAGTTGAAACCAGAACCGCTTCAAGCACCTGATTTTGTAAGGCATCCTCGTGTTGCAATGCCAATGTTGAGCGGAGTAAGGCAATCAGCGCCAAGGCACGTTCCAGTCTGCGTCCGCTGTCAAGCATCAGCCAGGCGGCTTCACGGGTCATACTCTCATTGGTTAAGCCGGTAAAGGCGACGATGCCGGTAATTAAATCATCCAGATTATTTTGTAACTGTTCGATATTGAGTTCATTGTTGATAACCCGCTGTTGCCAGCGACGTTGAATATTGTCAACACTACGCCAAGTATCTTGTGACCAAAAATCACGAATACTGAAGGCTGCTTGAAAAAAGGCTTGAATATTTGCCGTCAATGAACCTTTGCGATGACCATCTTTAGCCAGAGACAATAACTCGGCTTCAGGTGTTTTCAATAGCTGTGCATCACCTTTTACAAAGCCGGGATAAGTACCGGTGACCTGAGTCAAGGTTCGCAACAATACGTTAAGGCATTCAGTGTCAATGGAGTCCTTAAACTCCAAAGATTCCCTTAATTTTAGTAATATGGTTCGTAACAGTCGTGTTACTGCTTCAGTGCGCTCAAGATGTCGGCCTACCCAAAACAGATTGTCTGCCGCGCGACTGGTCAGCGGTTCGGTGGCTGCATCAATCAGTTGATTGCGCTTGGGTTGCGTCCATAAACTTATCGGCTTGTCAGGCTCAGATGCCAATACCCATGTGTCTTTACTAATGCCGCCGGCCTGACTTGAAACGATAAAGTTATCTTTTTGGCGCGCGATACGGGTAAGTCCACCGGGCATCACCACATAATCATCGCCGCTGGCGACCACAAAACTGCGTATGACGGCGTTGCGTGGTTCGATACTATGGTCGATAAATGCCGGTAGTGTAGAGAAACTGACTCGTTCCTGACCTATAAATAAATGTGGTTTAGCCAAGATTTGGCTACGCAGTTGTTCTTTCTCTTTACTACTTAATTCACCACCAAAAACGGCATGATTACCCATGCTGCGATTGATAGGCTTAATGACCAGATTATCAAGATTTTGCAGGACAAAGTCGCGTTCGCGGCGCTGTCCGCACCACCAGGTTGCAACGGAAGACAGCTTGAGTTCTTCATTTAAAAAATGCCGGGATAATCTCGGTAAAAATGCCAGCAAGCCGGGATTTTCGAGGATACTGCTGCCCAAAGGATTGGCAATGGCGACATTACCACGACGAACAACTTCCAGTAGACCTGCCACGCCCAATTGTGAGCTGCTGCGCAATTCCAATGGATCACAGAAAGAATCATCAACCCGGCGTAAAATAACGTCGACAGCTTGCAGGCCGGTCAATGATTTAAGCCATACACGACCATCGCGTACCGTTAGATCGCCGCCCTGAACCAGTGTGTAGCCAAGATAAGAAGCCAGATAGGCATGCTCAAAATAGGTTTCATTAAGTGGGCCGGGCGTGAGTATAACTATGCGAGGGTCTTCTTTGTTGTGTGGCGCAATATCAGTCAGTCCTTTACGTAGGGCCTTGAAAAAACCGGATAACCGATGTACCTGTGTTTCACGAAAAATATCAGGCAGAACCCGCGTCATCACGGTGCGGTTTTCCAGTGCATATCCCGAACCGGAAGGCGCCTGGGTGCGATCATCCAATACCCACATGCGCCCGTTGGGGCCACGGGCAAGGTTGGCTGAATAAATAGTCAGGTGTCGCTGCTGGTTTTGTAAGGCACCGACACAGGGATGCAAAAAGCCTTCGTGACCCAAAATCAGTTCAGCGGGCA
>CAIKYI010000595.1 GCA_903831545.1 uncultured Methylobacter sp.
TCACGGAAAAAGCTGGTTACGGGGATTAAAGTATCCCGCTTAAGCGTCAAAACTTCGGTTCGGTCGCTTTCCAGTAAATGCAAATAATCTGTCAAATTGCGCACATGCCGAATTTGCATGCGTCGCTCAATACGCCTCTGTACGGTGGCAGGTTTATATTCTTTGAAATTGATGCCGCCGATTTGGTAAACCAGATGCAAAATACTTTCCATCGGATTGATGTCCTGCTCAGTCGGTTCGTCAACGTTGGCTTTTGCAGGGACTTCCATTATATTTTTTACGTGACCTACAATGCGTTTTGCCAATGATTCTGGCGGCATTACTTCATCGACCAGTCCTGTCGCAATTACGCTACGAGGCATACCGTCAAACTTGGCGGATTTAGGATCCTGGGCAAGCAGAAAACCACCGGCATCGTTGATTGCCAAAGCGCCACGCGTCCCGTCGGAACCAGTACCAGACAGAATCACGCCAATACAACGATTGCCGAATTCTTTAGCCAGTGAAGTGAAGAATAAATCAATAGGCAAGCTCAAGCCGTGAGGATTTTTAGGAACAAGTCGGAGCTGTGAGCCTTTTACGGTCATATTCTTACCCGGAGGAATAAGATAAACATGATTGGCCTGCATTTCCAGGCCATTTTCGGCCATCAACACCGGCATCGTGGTATGCCGTGCCAACAGGTTGTCCATCATGCTTTTGTGATCAGGCGACAGATGCTGAATGACTACAATGACTGCTCCGGAATCAACAGCCATTTGGTCAAAAAAGCGTTCCAGCGCATCCAAGCCTCCTGCAGATGCGCCGATTGCAACCACGTAACCATTAAATTCAGCGGTAATGGCTGTAGAGTCTGGTTTTTTGGTAACCTCATCCGAACTATTATTTAAACTACTTGACCTTGAATTTTTTTTACCAGGAATAACCTGGTCAGTTGTGTTTTTGTTTTGCGCCATTAAGCGAGCAAACCTTTTATTTTATTCAAAAAAATCGAAACTAATTAATACCCCCAGTTAAGCGCGGCTTAAGTGAAGTTTAAACTAGCATTGCATGATTTTTGGTAATCATCATTTTACTTTATAGAATATCAGTAACATTCATTACTACGTAGTTTTACGTATAACGATAAATAAGACAATCATTTGCACTGGTAAAATATTAGATAGGAAATAGGTATGGAATGGGTATTTTTATTCAGTCAGTGACATCAGATAACTGGCAAGATTAGTTGGTTTACCGTTCAAGCCTAATTTTTTGCGAATATGTTTGCGGTGGACATTAACAGTACCCGTTGAGATGAATAAAGACAGTGCGATTTTTTTTGTACAAAACTCCAGTCTGATCATTGATGCCACCTGTATCTCGATGGGAGTCAGCAATTGATAGATGGATGATAATGAGCTTTTACTCCCATAGTCTCTGATTAAATCGGCCAAATTATTTTCAAGAATGCTAAGTAAGTTGGTTTGAGTGGTGTTGGTACCGGCCTTTTTTAATTTTTCCAGGAATGGCGAGACCGTACCCCTTATTTGATTTGAGATTGCACTTTGGATTTCAATTCTGTCAGATTGCTGGCGTCTCAGTAGAATATTCAGTGCGGTATTAAGTTGTTGTGATTCTTCCGTATTTTTTTTCAGTGCCAACTTTGTATTTTTGACTTGATTCTCCAAGAGGAGAGAGGTATCCAACAAAATTTTTTCAGCCAGCTTTAACGCCGTAATGTCGGTAAAAGAACCTACGTAATGGGATATATGCCCATTATTTGTATCCGTAACTGAGTTAATTGTTAGCCATAAGGAAAATGCTTCGCCTTCTTTGCTCCTGTCCCAGACTTCACCTTGCCAATGACCATTACATGCCACGGAAGTCCAGATAGCTTTATAGAAAGCCTCATCATGCAGTCCTGAAAACAAAAAGGACGGAAGGTTACCAATGACCTCTTCGAGACTGTAGCCGGTGATATTACAAAACGCTTGATTGGCACGTAACACGATTTTGTGGGCATCCGTCACAATAATGCCATCATGTGTTTCAAAGGCTACCGCAGCGATACGCGACACTTCTTCTGCCTGCCTGCGTTGGGTAATATCAATGACGGTGATCCGCAGTATCATCGGCTCATTGTCTTTTTCCAGGTGCAAGCAATCAAGGTGTGCGTAAAAATGAGTACCATCCGCACGCCGCAGGGTTAATTCAAAAGATTGTTTACCGATATTTTGTTTGGCCTGTCGAAAATAACGATACCAACCGTCGCCATCCTCATAGGCGACGTAATTTGCAAAGCGGGAATTGATCAGTTTATTGCGTTCGACACCAAATAGCGTGGTACTGGTCAGGTTGGCTTCGATAATCAGTTCATTTTCCGACAGCGTCAAATAAGCACTGGGCGCAAAATCATAGAGTTCCAGATAACGGTCGCGAGATTCTTCCAAAGCAACATGAATGCGTTGTAGCTCATGATTTTGCATTTCCAGTTCGGTTTGGTGTAATCGGAGTTCAAATATTAATTCTTCGTTGTTGTGAATCACTGGTGCAGTTGCAAGCTTGCTATGGAGTTGTAACTTTGCTTCTGCTCGTAATAAATCCAGATCAATATATTTTTTGTTCATATCTTTTTGTCAACTACTTCGTTGTAGATATTGTTGCATAGCTCACTATGCACCTATTTTTACGCCCCGGCAATTGCTGCCTGCATTAGCTCTCCCTTCGACTTCCATAGAGTCGTTGAAAAGGAACAAAAATCTTACCTCAATCAGGTATATTCATTCTTGTATATCGCCAAGAGCTGGTATTTCGGCTTTCACTTAAGCCAGTCGGCCATATTTGTGCTTCAAGTCTTTAAGTACGCATGGTTGATCTTTCTCCCGGATATAACGTTTGGTGTTTCAATCAATACATAAATTTCAGTGCATAAGGCTTGTTCTTTTTTCTTTTGATGGGGGCTTAACTTGATATAGATGTCATGTTTTTCTGCCAACCAAGAAAAAAGACGCTGCACATATTGAGTAATATGGATTTATAGCGTTGATTAATAATGTTATAAGTATCTTTTTTTGGTCTGTGTATTGTCACATAGCTGTTGGCATTGCATGTGCTATTTGATGTGTAACTAAATTACGATTTTAATTTTTAAGATGAAAATATCCAGGCACAGGTATAAATTCCACACGCAAGACACTTTAGGTGTTACTTTTTCAGTCGCCTTAAGTATCAATTTGCTTGTCAAGTATAGCTTGGGCGACAGAGCTAGCCGACTGTCCGAGATGGATTTTTTTGGCAACAGTGCGATTTAAGGAAATATAAAATGTCACGACCCAGTGTTTTTGTATGCTCGGCCTATTACGATCTCCGGCCAGTACAGTATTCTTTAGAGAATTTTATTGAAGCCCTTGGCTATGATTGCATTTTCTCGAAGAAGCAAGATGTTTTAAATTTATCAGAAGCCCCATTTGATGCATATTGGAGTCAGGAATCAGGTCAGACTGATATTTTTGTACTCATAATAGGGGGTGGAGCAACAAGTGATAACAAGCAGCTGGGCTCGGAGTTCTTTGAAAATTATGACAATATAACCAAGCAAGAATATGAGTTTGCTTGTGCCCGTAATATTCCCGTGTATATCCTGATTAAAGACACTGTTTATGCGGAATATCAAACCTATTTGCGCAATAAAACCAATGACAATATTTGTTATGCGCACGTTGAGATGGCAAATATCTTCCCGCTTATAGAAGAAATACTTTTAAAACCCCATAACAGTTCGGTTCATACCTTTGAGCGCTTTTCTGACATGGCAAATTGGCTGCGCGACAGATGGGCGAACTTATTCGGAGAGTTGCTCCAGGATATGAGCCGTCAGCAGCAAATAGTAACCTTATCCCGACAAGTCGAAACACTTGGTGCAATCAATGCAACTTTGCACAAATTTGTAGAAACCCTGGTTGCAAAGGTTTCGCCAGAAAATACTTCCGAATTAATCGAATACGAACAACAGCGACTTGACGAAATTGAACAAACTAACGTGTTAAAGAAAAATAGCGCTTTTAAAGTATTAGCGGAGAGGAATGTCGATATTTGTCAATACAGAGAAGCGCTGCTTGACGCTGACACATTTGGCGACTTTAAAGAAAAACTGGATCAGCTCACCCATGAAGCTGAAAAAATAAAGTCGTTTTTATCGGTCTATTCTTGCAGTTCCCAAGCAAAAAGAAGTCTTAATGAAGCGCGTGTTGTTTTGGGTAAGAGGCCTTTTTTCCCTTTGTTGGATAAAGGACAATAAAGTATTTTAAGCAGAGTGTTGAACAAGGATGCAAGGGCCGTTTCTTGTTCAACTTTAAATGCTGGCTTTGGACGGGTTGATTAAATTGAAGTCATCGAAAAATTTAACCTTATTGCGTCCTGAAGATTTTGCTGCATAAAGTGCGCGGTCAGAACGATTAAGGGTGTCTTCCCAGCCTTTCTCGTCCATAGTAAGATCCGCCAGTGCCGCTCCGACACTCACTGTTACAAGTCGAGACAAGTTAAGTTGTTCGGGTTGGATTTGTTCAATCATTTTGCGGATACGTTCGCCCAAGATACGCATGGTTGCGGAATCGGTGTCAGGAAGAATCACTAAAAACTCTTCGCCACCCATTCGGCAAGCTGTATCACCGGCCCGGATTGATTGTCGCAGAATGCTGGCAAAATGGATTAAAACCATGTCGCCAACGGAATGACCAAACGTGTCGTTGATCTGTTTAAAAAGATCCAGGTCCAGGCTTAATAAAGCCAGTGGTCGACCATGTCTCTGGAACTTGGACCATTCCTGAGTCAGAATTGAAATTGCATGGCGACGGTTGGGAAGGCCTGTTAGCTGGTCGGTTGCCGCTACCAGTTCCAGGCGGCGTTTTGTTGAAGCCAGATCAAAAGCAAGTTGTTGGATGCCTTTTTGCTTTTTATTGTTTTGGGTCAGTAATTGTACAGTGCGCTGTGCTCCCAGAATGCGTGCATTTAACTCATTGTGTGTGAATGGTTTTTTTATAAAATCATTTACTCCGATGGCGAATGCCTCGGTCATTGTTGCCATATCTTTGTCAGCTGTAATTAAAATAACATAAATATTTTGAAATTGACTACTGGACTTAAGTGTTTTACATAACGTCAAGCCATCAATCGGTTCCATTTTATAGTCGCTAATTATAATGTGTGGTTTTGACGTTAATACGCATTTTAAGGCTTGTTCACCATTTTCCGCCGTTGTTAAATGGTGGCCTTGATTTGATAAATAGGTGCTTAATATTTGCAGTTGAATCCTGTCATCTTCCACCAGTAAAATTCGCAAGTTATCGATTTCTTCATGCATGAGACTTTTTTGCAAGCCTTGCTTTTGATCGACAAGTGGCGGTGGGACTTCGATTGTCGGGATGCATAAAAGTTCTCCCCAATCATACCAGTCAGACAAAAGCTGTTTTTTAAGCTCATCAAATTGGATGCTATTGATATCACAAGCGTTTAATAATTTTTGAATGCTTAGAAAGTTTAAATTCAGGTTTTGGTCGTCAGCTAATAAAGATGCCAGTTTTAACTGGGTAGCCAGCTTTTCTGATGGATGTTTACGGCCACTGCTTTGGTAGTCGAATTGTTGGAATATGTGTATGGCGTCAATAATGGTTTCAGGTAACCCCCAGTCCTCTAATATTGCCAGAGTTATTTTATTGTGATCAATGGCAAAAGCTATCTGTTCATGCACGAGCAGGTTTTCCGAATTGGCTTCCAGGCAGTGACTGTATTCTTGTGGATAGATTTTGGCCAGGGCCAGTCGACCAATTTCTGATACCAGACCTACTGTAAAGGCCTCTTCCGGTGCAATTATTCGTTGATGAACTGATATAAGTTGCATGGCCAGGCCACGTAATAAGGCGGTAGACCAAAAACGATCATAATCAAAGGCTTTGCATATTCCGGTTCGATTCGTGTCTAACACGGAGAGTGTTAGTGCAAGCCGGGATAGAACGTTGCTACCCAGTCTAATAATCGCATCTTTTACGGCTATCACCGGTTCTGTCGTACCCAAAAATGCACAATTGGCAATTTTAAGGAGTTGACCTGTTAATGCGGGATCAATTTTAACCTGGTGTACTAATTCTTCAATTGTGACATTAGGATTTTGGGTGAGGCGCATGATTTCAATTGCAACCCCGGAAGGAGAGGGCAGGTTTCCTGATGCTTTAAGCTCTTCAAATATCATATTCAAGTTATTGATATAATTTATTTTTATGGTTTTATGGTTTTATCAGCTCGTAAAGCTTTTTAATAATTATAATTAAAAAAACAAGAAATGTAATCAGACTTTTAAAAATTAAAAAAACTGAAATCATGTTCATTTATACATTTAAAAAATAATAACTTTGTGGTGTTATTTTTAATTAATATGATACAAATCACATTTTATGGTATTTAATGTTGTTCATATAACTGCAGTTATAATATAATTTTTTTAATTTATAAATGTAATAAATAGAAAATCGGTTGTCGCGTCTACGATTCTAAAGAGGGTGCTTGAAACTAAAGATGGTTCTTCCCAATTTCGTGGGGCGAAGCCTAAATAAGGGTATATGGATGTAGCTATATGGAAGTAATAATGTTTTTTTATTATAAATTTTGTGTGCCAATAGCGCTCATAGTGATTCATAACACCGATACAGAGTGATCACTCCAAAAAATCGGGAAGAGCTTTAACGGGCTAGCTAACAAAACTACAGGCAGACCCAGAGCGGAATTTTCTGTAACCTACAAATCTATAAGATACTTTAAATTATTATGAACGATATATCATCATTTTCCATCCAGAATTCAAAACAGATAATCAGTTATTTGGCTACCTTATTTAAGGAGCAATGCCTTATTAGTGCCTGTTTTGGCAAGGACGATCAATCTTATATCACCACTTTGCTTGGCATTAATGAAGTCAATAATACGGTAATATTGGAATGTGGACCTAAGGATTATCTAAATAAACACGTACTGAGTGCGGATGAGGTTAGATTTAATACGGAACTGGATGGTATTAAAATTTTTTTTACCGGTACGGCACTTAAAAAAATTGCCCATAAA
>CAIKYI010000596.1 GCA_903831545.1 uncultured Methylobacter sp.
AAAACAGCAAATTGAAAAAGATGTCGCTCTGATGAATATCCGTGTCTTGAACTGAGCTTAAAACCCATTATTCAAGAGAAATTCTTGCCAATTTTTTACGTAAACACTCATTAATTAAAAATAATAATAAGCAGGAGAGACCTATGAAATTTAATTTAATATGCTTGTCGATGGCATTAACTTTTTTTACCGGAACAGCATTGGCTACAGAGTTTATTTACCGGGATCTTATGGCTAACACGCTAGCCTCGCCCGGATGCGAAACTGAAGCGGCAGCAATTGCCGCTGCATCAAAACCCTATAACATTAAAAGATTCAGTAAATTATTTTGCCAGTCGCAAGGCTACGGTTGGCATGTTAAAGAAGTAAAGGACATTGGCAAGGCTGTATGCACAACTTGCACTAGTCCCAACCAGAGTAAAAACCAGTGCCATCTCGAAGATATGGTTGTTACCTGTAAACGCATTAAGCCTGGTTCAGTCGGCATGCTACCTGGAAAAAGTTAACAATTATCGCGCGAGCAAAAGAAACATCTTTTGCTCGTCCTCCCCGTTAATCATCATCAGGAATTTGCCCTTTAAATTCTTCTGACAACAACATCTGCCCTCCGGTAACAACCAATAACTCACCGGTATTAAGACCACGGTTCACAAAATATCCCTCATTCACGGGTGAAAACTGTTCTATATTTCGACGACTAAATTGTTCTTCCGCCGTTTTAACATACACAAAAGCCTGATCCAGATGCCAGACTAAAGCCGACTTTGGAATATTTATACCGACTTGATTCTCGCCTTGTTCGGGTATCCAAGCCGCAACACGCATACCGGTTCTGATATGACTGCCATCAGCCTGAAAAAAATAGCTTTCGCCCTGCATCGATGCATCTGTTTGCAAAGCCGCTGAAACCAACTCGGCTTTAATAGCCGCACTACGCTTGCCCGATGCCTCAACGTCAATAATCTTGATATCATTAGCCAACTGTCTATCGACAGGCAAAATGATTTGCAACAAGACTTTCCGGCCTGACAAAAGGCATTTAACACATCAGAATCTATGGATAACGCCCATTCAGTCAACCTTTTACCCCACACCAGGCGGGCTTCGTCAACAATACTCTTACTCTGGACGCCATTTGCGTCAACCTGCGCTTTATCGGTTTGCCATTGCGCCTGTTGAACTTGCAAATTTCGCTTTGAAGTCGCGCCCTCACGATAAAGGTCTTTTTGACGTTTAATACTCTGATCAGCTTGCTCAAATCTTGCCAAAGCACCATTTTTCTCAGTCAGCGCGAGCAAATACCGACGTCGCAACTCCAGCAATGGTTGGATATTAATAGCTTTACCGTAAGCCATAAACTCAGCATGATGACTGACAGGTATCAGCGATATCGTCTGTAATCCTGATATCGACTGCGCTTTAGTCGATAGAAATACAGTTCCCGATTCAGTTACGCCGGAAAGCTTCGCAATGGGCTTATCGTCATCATCTGCAAAACTTAAGCTAATACCAAAGATAAAAAAAACGGCTATTAAAAGAACATTCATTGGGACTTAAAAGGAGTGTATTAATCTGTTTATGTTATAAGATTTCTATTATTAAATGCATTTTTTTGTTGTTTTTAAAAATTTGCGCGTTATGCTTAAAAAATAAAATAACTATCATAATTGGGAAAATTTCATGAGCGACCTACCGGATAATTTAAAGTACACAAAAACCCACGAATGGGTACTGCTGGAAGAAGATAACATCATTCGTGTAGGTATAACTGATTTTGCCCAGGAGGAATTGGGAGATTTGGTTTATATTGAACTGCCGGAACTGGGCGGCATGGTCTCCGCTCAACAGCAATGTGCCGTAGTCGAATCGGTCAAAACGGCATCAGACCTGTTCAGTCCAGTTAGTGGAGAAGTGGTAGATATAAACGAAGACGTGTTGGATCAACCTGAGCTGGTCAATGACGATGCTTATGGAACCTGGCTATTTCGTATAAAAATGGATGACCCGACTGAACTTGATGAACTGATGGATGCGGATGACTACCAACAAATGATTGAACAATAACATTAGCATGTAGATAAAAGATAAAAAGGCAAAAGAGTTACACTAAAATGTCTTTCACTTTTAAAACTTAAACCTTAATCCATATACCTCAATAATAAATGGCAAATCCAAATGCAAAAGGCCTGAAGCGCCTAATTAACGCCTGTTTTTTCTCTGTCGCCGGTTTTAAAGCAACCTGGACACATGAAGAGGCCTTTAGACAGGAAGTCATCCTTTTTGTCATAACAACACCCATCGCCATCTGGTTAGGGGAATCATCTATTGAAAAACTGCTATTAATTGGTAGCATCGTTTTAGTCATGCTGGTTGAGTTATTAAACTCGGCAGTAGAAGCTGTGGTCGACAGAGTAGGCCTTGAACATCACGAATTATCAGGTCGCGCCAAAGATATCGGTTCGGCTGCTGTTATGATGTCACTGGCTTGGGCAGCTGTAACCTGGGCATTAATTTTACTTTAGGCGCAACTGCTACAAGCAAATTTGCGACCTATAAACCATCCCTGCGATAAAGAGGAACACAATGAGCGCATTAATCTGTGGGTCTATGGCTTACGATACCATCATGGTTTTTCATGATAAATTCAAACATCATATTTTGCCTGAAAAAATCCACATTCTGAATGTGTCCTTTCTGGTGCCAGTCATGCGCCGCGAATATGGCGGTTGTGCGGGAAATATTGCCTACAATCTGAAGTTACTCGGTGAAGAGCCGTTAACTATGGCCACCGTAGGGCATGATTTTGAACCTTACGCCCAATGGATGGCACAAAATCAGTTGTCCAGCGAGTTTATCCAGATTCTGGACAACCATTATACCGGCCAGGCTTATATCACCACCGACGAAGAAGCCAACCAGATTACCGCATTTCATCCTGGCGCCATGAATTGTTCACATTTGAATTCAGTGCCTACTGACAGAAATATCAGCATCGGTATCGTGTCACCCGACGGCAAAGAAGGTATGCAGTTGCATGCCGAACAGTTCGCTGACCTGGATATTCCTTTTATTTTTGATCCCGGCCAGGGCATGCCAATGTTTAATGGCGAGGAACTGCTTAAGCTTCTGGATCAGGCGACCTGGGTAACTTTAAACGATTATGAATCGGAGTTAATGCAAGAGCGCACAGGCCTATCCTTAGAGCAAATTGCCGAGCGGGTAGAAGCGCTGATCATCACTTTGGGTGCCCAGGGCTCTCAAATATACAGCCAGGGCAAATGCATCAGCATTCCTGCGGCAACACCCAAAGCTATACTTGATCCAACAGGTTGTGGCGATGCCTATCGTGCAGGACTTTTATATGGACTGATGAATGATTATGACTGGGAAATTACCGGCAGAATCGCTTCATTAATAGGTGCCATTAAAATCGAAAATAACGGCACCCAGAATCATTCGTTTGATATGGATAGCTTCAAAGACCGCTACCGCGAAAACTTCGGGACTTCGTTTTAACCTACGTAATCAACTCACTGGTAAAACATGGAACACGGATATTAACTTATAACCACAGATAAAACTTTATGGCAATTTTGTAAAACCCATCGAATCTGTGTCATCCGTGTTCTATTTATAAATAACCAGCATCATTGATTACTTCAACACCAGCAAACCCTTCATGTTAAAAAACACCCAAAATCTCTTAGCCATCATGTCACGCTTGCGTCGACCGGAAGACGGCTGCGCCTGGGATCTGAAACAGGATTTCACCAGCCTGATCCCTTACCTGATTGAGGAAGCCTACGAAGTAGCCGATGCTATTGAGCGCAATGATCTGGATGACTTGCGCTCGGAATTGGGCGATCTGTTGTTACAGGTTGTTTTCCATTCTCAAATTGCCGAAGAACGTGGGCTATTCAACTTTGAGCAGGTATCGGAAGGCATTTGCGACAAACTGGTACGGCGCCATCCCCACGTTTTTTCTGATGCCGTTTTCGAAACCGATGCGGAACGTCATCAAGCCTGGGAACAGGAAAAAGCGCTTGAGCGCCAGAAGAAAAATAAATCTGCAGAACCTGAAAGCGTGTTGTCAGGTGTAGCGAAGAACCTTCCTGCGTTGATTGAATGTGAAAAAATCCAGGATCGTGCCGCCAATCATGGTTTTGACTGGCCTGATGTTTTACCGGTTTTTGATAAAGTTCTGGAAGAGCTGGATGAGGTCAAGGAAGCCTGGCAGTCCGGAGATCAGGCCCATATCCAGGAGGAAATCGGTGATTTATTATTGGTTACAGTGAATTTGGCACGTCATTTAAACGTCAATGCCGAAGTTGCGCTAAAGGAAAGCACCAAAAAGTTTTCACGACGCTTTCAACATATAGAACAACAACTTGAATCATCAGGCATCAATCTGAAAGATTGCGAACTCGCGGAGTTAGATGCGTTATGGGATCAAGCCAAGCTAGCTTTAAATAAAAAATAAGCTTTTAACTCCTTATCGCCACCAAGGCTCAAAAATAATACTTCGTGTCTTCGTGCTATTGCGTGTAACTTACAATTTTAAAACTCTTCCCAGTCGCTGCTGCTGGCTAAAGGAAGTGACTGCGGTTTCGACTTAGTGACTGATCTCTCAGAAGGAGGGCTTATATCTTTTCTTAAGCGCATGATTGCAACCCCGACCGAAGTTGAAGCCGAAACAAAAGCAGATTCGCTATCGGTCAGCATCGCTTCAGCATCCCCGAATTTTTTTAAATTGATCATAACCGCTACTTTGCCGGCCTCAACATGGAAGTCCGAATGTTTTGACACGCACTCTGAAAAACTTTTCAAATGCCCAAGCTGAGAGTTCCCATCACCGTATAACCATTTTCCAAACTCACAGCAATTGTCCTTTGATATGGTTTTATCATCCATTAGCTCATGGCTTTTTATGGCGGCACGGAATTTAATCTTCCACTCGGAATGTTTCACCAGCGCCATATCCAAATCTATGCCACTTGCATTTGGCAAAGAGGCGCTTTGTAAGGACACGCTTTTGGCCTGCACATTTTCCCGGCCAGTTTGACCGAAGGTATTTGTCGGTCTGGTATTAAATGAACGGCTGACATCAAGTGCATTGTCACCCAATTTAAAGTAGGCCACCGTAACCGACAGATTTTGCGTTTGCTCCTCAAGCGACTCAGCTGAGGCTGCCGCCTGCTCTACCAATGCCGCATTTTGTTGCGTCACGTCATCCATTTGACCGATAGCTTGATTGACCTGCTCGATCCCGGAAGTTTGCTCCATGGAAGCAGCACTGATCTCGGACATAATGTTAGTCACACTCCGAATGGCGCTGACTATTTCTTCCATGGTTTTTCCTGCTTGCGCAACAAGTTTGGTGCCGTCTTCGACCTTTTCTACCGAATCACCGATCAAGCCTTTGATTTCAGCGGCGGCTGCGGCGGCTCGTTGCGCCAAACTTCTTACCTCAACAGCGACCACGGCAAAACCTCGACCTTGCTCGCCCGCCCTGGCCGCTTCAACGGCCGCATTAAGTGCGAGAATATTGGTTTGAAAAGCAATGCCATCAATGACCGAAATAATATCAACAACCTTGCGCGAAGATTCATTAATGTCTTCCATGGTCGATACAACCTGACCAACCACTTTAACGCCCTTACCCGCAATTTCCGTTGCGCCAACAGCAAGCTGATTGGCATGTTTGGCGTTTTGGCTATTGGCCTGCACGGTAGAGGTCAGTTCTTCCATGCTGGCGGCGGTTTGCTCCAAACTGGCAGCTTGCTCTTCGGTGCGATGCGACAGGTCATTGTTACCTGCTGCAATTTCCTTGGCCGCAGTACTGATGGTGTCTGATGCGTCCTTGATTTCGCCAACCAAACCCTTTAGATTTTCTACCGTACCGTTAATGCTATCTTTAGTCTGGCCGAACAAGCCGGGGTAGTCTTTCGTTATGGTTTGGGTCAAATCGCCTTGAGCCAGTGCATTAGCGACATGCAATACGTCATTGAAGCCTACATCGCAGGTTTCAACCAGACTGTTGAGATCAGTCAAAATATCCTTGAACATGAACTCAAAACTATCTGCATCACTACGCTTTGAAAAATCACCGTTAACCCCTGCTCCTACGATGATTTTGATTTCATTACTAATGGCCTGCAAAGCTGTTTTAACGGAATCTATAGCGGCCGTCACCTTGGCTTTATCACCGGGCAAACGGTCCATATCCCTGGAAAAATCGCCCTTCGCATATTCTCCGACAATCTCAACCACTTGCATTTTTACGGCAACGTGAGAGGCCACCAGATCATTAAGCTCTTTGGCCATCTTGCCGTAAGTGCCGGGAAATTGACTTGCATCGATTTGTTCGTGAATCCAGCCTTCGGCGTGTTTTTGAGCCATAACGCCTTGGGCAGAAACAAAATTGTTAATAGAATCTTGCATGATTTTCATTGAATGCATCATACCTTCGGTTTCATCGTGTTGGTATGTGTCAATTTTGGAGCTCAAATCTCCATTGGCAATTCGGTTCGCCAGGAAAGCAACCGTTGCTAACTCAATGCCCTCAATCCGCAACTGGATAGCCAAATACACCAAAATTACCGACTCAAATATCACGTACGCAGCATGAAGCAGTACAACACCAAAATTTGGTCCGTTACGGAATATCCAGACATCCAACTGTGCAGCTTGTAAATAATTACAAGCCAAGTGGTGAACGGCAATCAACCCTGCTGCAAAAACAATCGGTCGCCAATCCCTGTAAGCCAATAAAAAAGCAAGCACCACAAACACGCCGAAATGCATTTCTATCAGGCCATGACTGACTTGAATTTGTATCGCGATTTGAATTACAAATGCGCTGGCCATAGCCAGTCTTGAAATCAGCGTGCCTGGCATTGAACGCCATATAAGAAAAGGTATTACTATTGCCGGAATGCCAACAATCAGGCTAAAAGCTATCCCGTCATAAATAAGCCCAACAACCACTGTCACCAGAAACACAACGGCAAGCGTAATCATCATGACACCGTCAACCCGGGTGCGAATAGGCTTTAGCAAATCTTCTTGATTATTCATCACTTTTTTCCTTAATTTAATTCACATGATTTATACATTGAAGACCGGACGGTACTTCCAATATAAACCAACCCAGCGCGAAGGCACTATAAGCAAGCCATGTCACAAAAACAACTGTCATCCCATAGCCCTTGGGACGGCAACCAGGGGCACTCAGTGTATTTATTTGAGCTGGCTCATTGGTTCGTTGATCGATAACAATCATTTGAATTCCTTGCTTAATTAATTAGCCGTTAAATCTATCACACCCAGGACATACGCGAAGATGAACAAAAAAATCATCAGAAGTTTAAACCGATTTATTGACACCCAACTGACAGGCTATTCGATCATCTAGCGATGACATAGATACCTTAGCCCAAATTTAATACTTGACACAAATAACTATAGATAAAAAATGAAAATGTTTCGGCACTACAGCGACAGAATCTGCAAGGTTTATGATTGTAAATCAATTAACGAATATCAATTGCCCTACATATATAAAACTTTGGTTAACTAACTTTTCTATCCGGGTAGTCTCGATTGCAACTTTTCGCAATCCAGCGCATGGGTGTAGTATATGTTTCCGTGAAAAAATTATTGAGTTTAAGCAGAAAGATACTCTCAAACCTGAGAGCATGAAAAAATGGATATGAGTCAATTCAATATCTCACGATATGACGCTAGACTGGTATTATTGCGTTATCTCTCGCACGACTAAAATGACTATTTCCCTTTCTTTCATCATTTAAAGCGCTGAACCAAGCTTTCATGGTCATTAGGTTCAAATAAAACCAACCCTCATAACCATACAAAAATTATAACATTAAATGCTAACTATTCATTAATCGAATCGCCAGCACATCACACTTGGCATAATGCAGCACACTGTTTGCGGTTGATCCCAATAATAGCGATAAGCCATGCCGTCCATGAGAACCAACCACTATTAAATCAACCTGCTGCTGTTCGGCAAGCTCAACAATCTCCTGTTTTGGCGTACCCCAAATCATCCAGCGATTATCAAGCGGAACGCCCAGTCGTTCGCCAATCTGCATTAGACGACTTTTTTCTGTTTCCAGCAACTCATACCCGGAATCTTTATCCAGCGGTATCACAGTGCCATAGGTGGTATCAGGCATGGAAATATTATCCAAAACATGGATGATGCTGAGCTTGGCCTGATATTTTCCTGCGAGTGCCTTTGCTTTTCGGGCAACGGTGTCGCCATGTTCAGAATAATCCACGGCCAGTAGAATGTGTTGGTAAGCATCCATTTTGTTGCCCTATAAGTTTTAACTGCTCAATAAGAGGAAAAGACAAACCTGCCTAAGGCCTTTCGTCTTCTCCCTTAAGCCTGCTCTGTTATTTATACTTTATGATAAATAGCTGCCCCCTCATCAAGAAACTGCTGGGATTTTTCATCCATACCAAGTTTTAAAGCTTCTTCGTCTTTAATGCCTTTGGCTTTTGCGTAATCACGCACGTCCTGGCTTATTTTCATCGAACAAAAATGCGGGCCGCACATCGAGCAAAAATGAGCCACTTTGGCAGATTCTTTGGGCAAAGTTTCATCATGGAATTCACGGGCTTTTTCAGGATCAAGACCGATATTGAATTGATCTTCCCAGCGAAATTCAAACCGCGCTTTGGACATGGCATTGTCACGGGCTTGCGCTCCGGGATGCCCTTTAGCCAGATCGGCAGCGTGAGCGGCGATCTTGTAAGTCACAATCCCTTCGCGAACGTCCTGTTTATTGGGTAAGCCCAGATGTTCTTTCTGGGTAACGTAACAAAGCATCGCGCAACCGGACCAGCCACTGTTGGCCGCGCCAATCGCCGAGGTAATGTGATCGTAGCCTGGAGCGATATCGGTAGTCAAAGGGCCTAAAGTATAAAAAGGCGCTTCGCCGCATTCTTCCAGTTGTTTTTCCATATTGATTTTAATCATGTGCAACGGCACATGGCCTGGGCCTTCAATCATGGTTTGTACATCGTGTTTCCAGGCGATTTTGGTCAGTTCGCCCAAGGTTTCCAGTTCGCCAAATTGTGCTTCGTCATTGGCATCATAAATCGAACCGGGACGCAGGCCATCACCTAATGAAAAGGACACGTCGTAAGCTTTCATGATTTCGCAGATATCTTCAAAATGCGTGTACAAAAAGCTTTCTGTATGATGCGCCAAACACCATTTCGCCATGATCGAACCGCCACGGGAAACGATACCCGTCATGCGTTTTGCCGTCAGCGGCACATGATGCAAGCGAACCCCGGCATGAATAGTAAAATAAT
>CAIKYI010000597.1 GCA_903831545.1 uncultured Methylobacter sp.
ACGAGCTACCAAGCTGCTCCACCCCGCGATTGATTTGACTATTATAGGACATTTTTAGTATTAAGCAACCTATATTTCAAAAACCTGCCTCATACGCTTAAATACGCCAACCTTTATCACTGCTTTATGCAATTCAACAACACTGTTGCTGGCACCAGGAATGGACTACTACCAAGCACAAGGTATTAACCAAAAAACATCAAGCTCTAATCAGCACTTAGATGAACCCTTCAATAATCGGCAATTGATGGCTCCTAATTAACGCTTATTTGCAACTAAATAATATTCTTGTGATCGATGCAACATGTAAACAGGCAAGTCAAAATTGTGTGCAGATTCATTTTAACTAGCCTCTCCATAGCTAATCACATCGCTAATCACATCGCTAATCACATCGCTAATCACATCGCTAATCACATCGCTAAAAAATCTATTTTATCCTGAGCATAAGCCTCCAAGTCATTAATTATCTTAATATTGACCTGCTCATTGTCACGTAATTCTTTTAACCTGATTAAATACTCATCCAACAAAATACTTGCACCCGCCTGTCGCTCCCTTAACCGGTTAGCGCAAAACATCTTCCACTCACTTAACTCGTCTTTACTTAAAGTTTGAGGATAATTCCTGCCACGAAACCTAAACAACATTTCTGGCAAACGCCGGTCGGTAAATGAAAATACTGCCTTAGCCAATTGTTCTGGCTGCATCTGTCTGATTTTACCCATTTGTTTTTTATCATTCTCGGAAAAAAAACCGCCACTGTAGATTTCCAAATCAGGATTGACGTATCCAGAATCTTCTAAGGCTTCATCAGGCAAATTAATGAACTGCCCACTAAAAACGGCTGCCAGTTTTTCTGCCAATCCAGGGGCAACTTTAATTTTTTCACTGTTTGCATGGCAAATGTCCAAATCGATATTCAACCGTATAGCATCCTCCGGTCTAATAACAGACAGAGGCGCTAACACCGGGCACTTATTGATATGAACTGTTTTTAATGGAATTCTTGCCACCCCCTCCGGCAAGTCAGCAGTTGCAGTAAAAATCCTTTTTTGAATTTCCTCTACCGACAAGCCGAGCATAGCATCGGGATCAACCGACAAATCATAAACAATCACCCCATTGCTATTAGTTGGATGCTTACAAACAGCAACTACAATGGCGAGACAGTTTTTTACGGCGGGATATTTACCCGATATATGTACCACGGGCTTGAAACTGCCCAACTTTAACAAACTCAGCGCCTCTGACTTGTAACGGTTTTGAAATAGAAATTGGTAAAGCTTTGGCTGGACTTGCTTAACCAGCTTTGCAACCGCCATGGTTGCATAAACATCCGAAAGGGCATCATGCGCCGCCTCATGGCTTATGTTATTAGCCTGAGTTAACTGCTCCAGCCTGAAACTGGGGCCACCTTGCTCGTTATCCGGCCATTGAATACCCTCGGGGCGCAGCGCTCGCGCCGCCCTGACCACATCAATCAAATCCCACCGCGAATTACCATTTTGCCATTCTCTGGCATAAGGATCGTAAAAATTACGATACAAACAATTACGAGTGACTTCATCATCAAAACGGAGATTGTTATAACCTAAGGTACAAGTATTGGGACGAGCCAATTGGTCATGAATCAAGCCAATAAACTCAGCCTCACAAACACCTTTTTGCTCTGCTAACTGGGGAGTGATGCCGGTTATGACACAAGCATCGGGATGAGGAAGGCAATCTGTAGCGGGCTTGCAATAGACAACCAAAGGCTCATCTATTATATTGAAATCCAGGTCAGTTCGAATCCCGGCAAATTGAACCGGCCTGTCCCTTTTAGCATCGACACCAAAAGTTTCGTAGTCATGCCAATAAAAACTTTGCTGATCATGACCACGACTTTTCATTTTGATTAAATGGCAACCAGCGCTCTTAAAACATCGGTACGACTAATTACGCCAACGAAGACCGAATCTTCAAATACAGGAATACTTCTGACTGAAGATGCCTGAAACTTCTCCGCAAGATCAACAATGCTTGACGTCGCTTCAACACTAACCATTTCCGTGGTCATATAATCACCAACTTTTCCACTCATGCCCTGATTGTAAACACTATCCAAAAAGACCTTCATGCCATCTTTTTCAGAAAACATGCCCATTAAATGCCCTTTTGAATCTATAACCGGGGCACAAGTGATTTTTTGATCCAGTAGTTTTTTAATCGCATCGATTACCTGGGTTTCCTGACTCAGAGTAACCAGTTTTTTTGTCATATAATCTGCAACAGTTATTTTTGCCAGCATGGTGTTCTCCTGATTATTATTGTTATTATAAAAAACTTTGCCTGAGCCAGTTTAACCACAAGACTTCCATACGCCGCGCAATCATATTTTGGATAAAATTGCCGCTTATAAAACCTAATTGTGATCGCGCGGCGAATAACTACGACTCCTGAATCAAATTTGCCTCTGCTTCCATCTTCTTTCTTTTATCACATTTCTCTACACAAACGCACTCCGCCTTGCTCATTCCGCCACCACACGAGCCTTTGATTGCGCGTCTACCAAAAATAACACCTATTGCCATAATTGCAATAACAATTAACATCACGGCAAAAGTTATCAAAAACATAGCCATTTTTCACCTCACAAGATTCCATGAACCCTAAACAAAAAACGAGGAGATGGCTTAACCAAACTCCTCGTGCGATCTGGATTAGCTTTTTGCTTAACCCAATGAATAATGTCATAAATTTTGGGTTAAGCTAATACAAGCCCAACTTACAGTATTTAACCGCCAAAATCATCCAACATAATGTTTTCAGGTTCTACGCCATTATCCAACACCATTTTGATTACCGCCGAGTTCATCATCGGTGGCCCACACATGTAAAACTCACAGTCCTCTGGAGACGGATGGTTTTTCAAATATTCTTCAAAAAGAACATTATGAATAAAGCCAGTGTAGCCAGTCCAGTTATCATCCGGCAAAGGATCAGACAAGGCTACATGCCATTCAAAATTGTCGTTTTCTTTTGCCAGCATGTCAAAATCTTCTACATAGAACATTTCGCGTTTGCTACGGGCACCATACCAGAAAGACATTTTACGCTTGGACTTTATCCTGCGTAACTGATCAAAAATATGTGAACGCATGGGAGCCATACCGGCACCACCACCAACGAAAACCATTTCAGCCTCAGTCTCTTTAGCATAAAACTCACCATAAGGCCCTGAAACGATACACTTATCACCCGGTTTCAAACTAAAGATGTAAGATGACATGATACCCGGAGGAATGCTATCGGGAGCACCAGGAGGAGGTGTCGCGATACGAACGTTTAACATGATTTCTTTTTCTTCAGGATAACTGGCCATCGAATAAGCTCGTAACGCAGGTTCTTTTACGTTAGAAACATAGCGCCACAAATTAAACTTGTCCCAGTCATCACGGAAACGTTCTTCAACGTCAAAATCGCCATATTTGGCTATATGAGATGGACATTCAATCTGAATATAACCGCCCGCCCGATAATTGATTTCTTCACCAGCCGGCAACTGGAGCACAAGTTCTTTAATGAACGTAGCAACGTTGCTGTTTGATTTAACGGTACATTCCCATTTTTTAACACCAAAGACGTCATCTTCGACTTCAATGCTCATATCATGTTTCACAGAAACCTGACAGGACAGTCGTTCGCCGTGAGCTGCTTCGCGCTTGGTAATATGGGTCAGCTCAGTCGGCAGAATCTCACCGCCGCCCGAATGCACAACAACCTTACACTGGGCGCAAGTACCGCCGCCGCCACAAGCCGAAGAAACAAACAAACCATTATCCGCCAGCGCAGTTAACAGCTTCGACCCCACCGGCACATGAATTTTCTTTTCATTGTTGATCAGGATCTCAACATCTCCTTCAGCGACCAATTTGCTTTTAGCACCGATAATTACAAATACCAGTGCTATAACAAAAGCCGTGAAAATGATAATCCCTAATAGAATTTCCAGCATTACGCAATTCCTTAAAGTTGGATTCCAGAGAAAGCCATGAAGCCAAGCGACATCAGACCCGCAGTAATAAATGTAATACCCAGTCCCTGTAAACCGACAGGAATATCACTGTATTTGAGTTTTTCG
>CAIKYI010000598.1 GCA_903831545.1 uncultured Methylobacter sp.
AAGCTGCGGCAATGGCGGGCTCAATTTTTTGGAATATGTTTTTGACGGGTTGCCCCAACTCTTGCTCAAGCAGGGACAGCATCGGTTTTAACGGCAAGGGCTCAATACCTGCAACCAGTTCCTGAAAGGGTGTTGAGCCGTCATTGCCTGCAAACAGCTGACCGACTTTCATGCCAATGCCGCGTGCATCGGCAAACAATACTGCCAACGCCTGTTTGGCGAGTAAGCGTTCGGTTTCATTTTGTGTCCGCTGAACAGTTTTAACGGCTTGTCCGATGCGTAAAAGCTGTAAAGCGCGTTTTGCTATCTGAAGTAGAGTCATGTTGTTTTAGAAGCATTATTCATTACGTAGACTCACAGCGAACAAAAACTTAGTCCAAAATTTCACCAACCACACAACTTTCATCGACGGCAGTTACCCGGCAATTCAAGGTCTGATTTTCGACAGAAACAGCCTTATCAATCACACAACCCACACGAAGATAATTGGGGGTATAACCAAATACCCGCTGTTTGCCGTCTTCCAAGGCTTCGCTATATCCTTCCCATAACACCTTAAATTCCGTGCCTATATTATCGGCAAAAAACTTTAGCTTCATTTGCTCGGCCAAGTCATGCAATTGTTTACTGCGCTGTTTTTTGAGGTCGTTAGTTAATTGATCAGGCAAACCTGCGGCTTTGGTGCCTGCCCGACTGGAATATGTAAAGATATGAATATGACCGAAACCGGTTTGTTTGATAAAGTCAAAACTGTCCTGCCACTCTTGCTCAGTCTCGCCGGGAAAACCGACAATAATATCGGTGGTGACGTTAAAGTCGGGAATTTGTGCCCGCAGCTTTTGAACAATAGTCGCAAACTCTTCAGTTTTACAACGTCTTGCCATGCGCCTCAGCACCGTATCGGAACCGCTTTGCAAGGGCAAATGCAGATGCGGCATCAAACGCGGGTTATAAAATAGCTCAAAAAAGTCTTCGGGCAATTCCCAGGGTTCCAACGAACCTAATCTAAGACGCGGAATGTCGGTTTTTGCCAAAATGGCTTTAATCAAATCCGACAAGTTGTTGCCCAGATCACTGCCATAACCGCCCAAATGCACGCCGGTCAAAATCACTTCCGTGATGCCTTGTTGATGTAACGCGTTAATTTCCTCAATAACCGCCTGCACCGGGCGACTGCTTTCTTCGCCGCGCGCCACGGTAACGATGCAAAAGGTACAGCGATATCGGCAACCGTCTTGAACTTTTACGAAAGCACGTTGCCTGCCACGCGTGAACAGCGATATTTCTCCTGGTTCTGTGGAAAGCGCCGGCATACTGTCCATGTTCAATTCTGCAAGGGTTTTTTCGACCAGCTGATCTTTGTCCTTATTGCTGACTATCAAGTCAACACCCAATAAAGCCGAAGCTTCCTCTTCATTTAAAGTCGCATAGCAACCACTGACCACCAGTTTTGCGTGCGGATTATCGCGATGAATTCGGCGTATCAACTGGCGTGATTTTCTGGCGGCATCCTGGGTAACGGCACAGGAGTTAAGCACGATAAGATTGGCCGCTTCTGTTTGCGTGGTAATCTGATGACCAAATTTTTGAAAAGCCTGTGCCCAGGTTTCCAATTCGGCTTCGTTAAGACGGCAACCGAGGGTTTTAAGATGAACTTTCATTAATAATTAAATAATAAAGACTAAAAATAGAACGAGGAAAATGGGCATTTCTGTGGGAGCGACGCCTAGGTCGCGATTTGTGATGTTAGTCACGACGTAGGCGTCGCTCCCACAACAGATTTAATCTTTGCTTTACCCAAAAAACCAATACGCTACAAAAATGGAAGCAACTATACCGGCAATGTCAGCTATTATCCCACAGGCTGCGGCATGGCGAATATGTTTGATGCCTACCGACCCGAAGTAAATCGCCAGCACATAAAACGTAGTTTCGCTGCTGCCTTGCACGATGGACGACAAACGTCCGGCAAACGAATCGGCACCCAGGGTTTTCATGGTGTCGATCATCATGGCTCTAGCGCCGCTGCCGCTGAACGGCTTCATTAAAGCGGTCGGCAACGCGTCGACAAAACGGTCGTCCAGCATAAAGTAATGCACCACATAACGCGCCAGATCGGCAAGTAAATCCAGTGCGCCACTGGCCCTGAACACACCAATGGCTACCAGCATCGCGACCAGATAGGGAATAATGGTTATGGCGGTTTGAAAACCTTCTTTTGCGCCTTCTATAAAGGCATCATAAGCGTTAATTTCCTTGTGAATAGCACCAACAATAAAAGTAATTACCAGCGAAAATAAAATAAAATTGCTGATCAACGCGGATTGCTCAAGCATCTGCTGTTGGGGGAGACTTGAAAAATACCCCAGGATGCTGCCAACTATCAGCGTAAAGCCACCCAGATAAGCCATGACCACCTTATCAAGCAGGTTGATTTTTTGCACATAAGCAACGGCAAACAAGCCTGCCATGGTGCCGATATAGGTGGCGATCAGGATGGGAATGAAAACATCAGTCGGATGTGCAGCGCCCAGTTGGGCTCGATAGGTAAAAATTGTCACCGGAAACAATGTCACGCCCGAGGTATTGATTACCAAAAACAGTATTTGCGCATTGCTGGCAGTTTCAGGATTGGGATTAAGTGTCTGCAATTCCTGCATCGCTTTAATGCCCAGAGGAGTTGCAGCATTATCCAGACCCAGTGCATTGGCGGAAATATTCATCACCATCGCGCCCAAAGCAGGATGGCCTTTGGGTACTTCAGGCATTAAACGGCTAAATAACGGTGTAAGACTTTGGGTAAGCAATAACACAAAGCCACTTTTTTCGCCAATACGCATAATGCCCAGCCATAAGGCCAGTACGCCTGTCAGACCGAGAGATATTTCAAAAGCCGATTTTGACAGGGCAAACATGGCTTCCATAATTTGCGCAAAAACCTGCTGATCGCCAAAAAAAACCAGCTTGACCAACGCGGTGCAAAAGGCGCCGAGAAAAAAACCAATCCAAATGAAATTTAGCACATTAAGCCAAACTGTTGGGCAACTTTAAGTATGAAAAAATAGAAATCTCCACAAATCATAGCGTTGTAATGAAGCGGCTCTTTTGGGTAATTAACCTGAAATAATCAGCCAGGATTTGGTTAAAAATAATATTTCTGCTTGAGACAGGATGTGTCGAGAAACAAGGCACAACAGATAGGGAACGATGCACCTCCATGTCATCATCCTACAGGAAGCGTTTTTACCTGGAATTATTTTTCGCAGGTGCCTTAAACCCGTGCCGATCAGGATTGGGATGTTAAGCCTAATCGGCTGGGTCAGCCACTATGTCACTGATAACATGTCCTGCAGCCCGACAGACAGGACAAACATGCCGCCCGTCAGGCATGAACAACCAGCCATTCAGCATAGCATTTGAAGCAGGCTCTTCACTCCATGAACGGCCGTCACATATGCGCCGACCTTTACTCCCGTCTGACCTGGGCTCACGCCGAAATTCTACGGGCTTTAAGCCGCGAGGGTTACAGATATCGCAAAAGATAATTTCTCGAATGGTCATAATGGCTTTGGGCTGTAGTATTGTTGTCAGGCCACTATTTATAAGGTGGCTTATGTGGTTTTTTCAATTGTAAAAAATAATAAATAGTAAATAGGCTTTAATGCCCGTTCTGCAGCGATAGCTAAAGTTATCGGTAAGCTGCCGTGCAATCGGCATTTTCATATCTGCCCTTCCAGAACACACAACAACCCCCGTAACACCAAATCAGGATCGATAATCGACGTGACGTTAAGATGGCTTGCGATAAGCGCCGCATCACCGCCGGTTAAAATCAATTGCCTGGGTAACGGTTGCTTGGCCAGCACATGCTCAATAAAACCCACTGCCGCGATTAAGGTACCGTTGTAAATTGCAGCTTCGGTAACATTTGCCAGCATTGCCAACGGCTCGGATGCGCAATAACCCGCAATTTCGTCTGTTTCGTTGTATAACAACGCCTCCGTTCCCTGATCCAGCGATTTTTTCATCAGTGCCAGGCCTGGGGTTATCAATCCGCCCTCATGATGCCCTCCGGCATCAATAAAATCCACAGTAATTGCAGTCCCACAATCGACGATACAAACGGGGCCATGATATTTTTGCCAGGCAGCAATTAAAGCTAACCAGCGATCAACACCCAGTTTTTGGGGTTGTGGATAAGCGTTAATCACCCCAAATGCCTGGGCCTGGGGTTTAACCAGAATAATCTCTACATCCAGCCAAAGTTCATTCACAACCGATTGCACCAGCTCAAGCAATTGATTTGCACCCACGCAGGAAATAGCAATCCGCCGTGGATGGTAAAGGCCTTTCCAAAGCCTGACCAGCTCATCGCGATTAAGCCGGTTATTGACCAGAAACTGACCGGCCATCAGCTGCCCACCTGTCGTAACCGCCCACTTTAGACGGGAATTACCCATGTCTATCAATAAATTCATCACGACACCGAATGATTAAAACTCACTTCGCCGGAAGCAAACCTTTGCAAACTGCCATCCGGGCGTTCGATCAATAACATGCCATTAGCATCAATGCCTTGCACAACACCTTCAAACTGTTGCTGTCCGATAAACAACGTTGCCGCTTTGCCTGCCAGACAATCATAACTGCGCCATTCTTCAAGAAAAGCTTGAATACCGACATCTTCATATTCGGAGACAACCGGCAGCAACTGGTTTAATAAAATCCCGGCTAACTTGTTTCTGAGCAACCGCTGACCGGTAATTTTACTTAAATCAGTCCAAGCCTGGTTTATTTGCTCGGCTTCAGCTTCGGGCATAAACAAATTCAGGCCCAGACCAATAACAGCACAGCAGGGGCCGTCTGTTTCCCCGGACACTTCAACCAGAATCCCCCCCAGCTTTTGTCCCTGACTATAAATATCATTAGGCCACTTAAGACCTATATCATTAATTTGATACTGTTTTAAAGCCCGAATTACCGCCACGCCAATTGCCAGACTTAAGCCGGAAATGGCAGCAGGGCCCTGCTGAAACCGCCAGAGTATCGACAGATAAATATTACCGCCGTAAGGCGAAACCCACTGTCGCCCACGCCGCCCCTTACCGGCGGACTGGTACTCGGCAAAACAGACCGAACCGGTAGGTGCATCAAGCTGTGCACGTTCTACCAAATAACGATTGGTAGAATCAATTTGATCATGAATTTCCAACGATGCAATTAAGGTGTCAACGTCAGCGCTCAACTCTTCGCGTATTTTTGCTTCCAGCAACAACTCCAGCGCCTGTTCCAGACGATAACCTTTGCCGCTTACTGCCGAGAATTGCAAACCCCATTCGTTCAGGCCTTGCAGTTGTTTCCAGACCGCCGAACGGCTAATACCCAGTTCATCGGCCAAATAGGTACCTGAATGAAACTCTCCGTCCGCCAAGAGCGTAAGGATTTTTTTTTGTTTTTCTGAAATATTCACAACAGGCTTAAGATTTAGCTAGGCTGATTTTTTATCTCTGATTTGCTGTAACTGCTTTTTAATCACATATTTAATCAGCATTTCCCTGTCTTCTTCCTTCATATTGATAAAATCGATACCCACAAAATAAGGAAACCGGTTATCGTTGGATTGACCACTTTGACAATAAACAACCCGACCATAAGTTACTACCACGGCCATACTGGATATCAACAGCATTTTTATTTCCAGATAATCGCCCGCTTTAAGGGCAATTTCGCAATTAAAGGCGATACCGGTGGCACTGACATTAACATTACGGGTATCGTTTTCACTAACCTCAAAGCCTTGCATCATGACAGCTTGTGCAATCAGATCAATCTTGGTATCAAGTAACCTTAAGTAATCCGCCACATCCGGCAGATTTTTTTCCAACCGGTGCAACAGCAACGCAGAATCCTGCGCTACCATTTCCAATGCGGTAGACAACGAACAACTATTTAAAATATTATCAGAGACCTGATGCGGCTTGTTGACCCGTGTTTGGTCTATTTTTTTATAAAACAAACTGACTTCATCATCAATACGAAAAAAATCCCTTCGTTCTTCCAATTTCGCCACATTGACCTTACTCATAATCTACAACCTCTAAATGTTCTATTGCCATGATTTGCCAAATATTAACTTTGCTTTTAAAACATTCTCCATCGCTTGCGGACTGTCTCAAAATCAACTGCGCGGCCATCGTTGATATTCTGGAATGTTTGCTTTTTACCTCAGCACTAAAAACCCCACGTCCACACTTTGAGGAATTATACGTCAAACAGTTTGATTGTTTTATTTATTGGTTTAGGAGTAAAACAGCTTTAGCTGTTTTAAAGGCAACCGTTGAAGCTGTTGCACTCCCATTTTTTTGATTTTTGTAAGAATCAATAGAGGGCGGTGATTGCGAGTCTAGCCGAACATATTCACGATTTTACACGAAGTCAAAGGTGGGCCTAAATCCAGCCCACCTTTGTGCTCAGCCTGGAACTTAACTAATCGCGTAATCATCTTCCAACAATTTCGCATGGGCTGCAGCCAGACGGGCGATGGGGATACGTGGCGCAGAACAGGAAACATAGTCCAGTTTGATATGATGACAAAAACGAATCGATTGGGGATGACCGCCCTGTTCACCACAAATGCCTATTTTGATGTCGGGACGTGTTTGTCGCCCTGAATCGGCGGTCATTTTCATCAACTGCCCAACGCCTTTTGCATCCAGCACTTCAAACGGATTGTCCTCAAGCAAGCCGATTTCGTTGTAAAGCGGCAGAAACTTGTTTTCTGCATCTTCGCGGGAAAAGGAGAAAGTCGCCTGAGTCAAATCATTGGTACCAAACGAGAAAAACTCGGCAACTTCAGCCAGGTGCCCCGCACGGGTACAAGCCCTGACCGTTTCCACCATGGTTCCAAATTTAAATTCCAGCGCAATTCCGTACTGGCTTTCAACTTCCTGTTGAATTTGATCAACGAAAGTTTTTACCTTTATCAATTCCTGAACGGTAATAACCTGAGGCACCATAATTTCGGGCAAAATTGCTGTGCCCTCTTTTGTGCAAAGCGCGGCAGCTTCAAGAATTGACCGGATTTGCATCTGATATATTTCAGGATAGGTCATCCCAAGACGCACGCCCCGATGGCCAAGCATTGGATTAACTTCATATAACTCATTCACTTTTTTCAGCATCAATTCTTTTTTAGCTATCGCTTTATTGATGACTTCTTCGCTCAAATGATTAAAAGGCGCCGGTAATAAAGCCTGCAAGCCCAGGGTATCGAGTGTGACTTGTTGGCCCTGAATCATGACTTTGTATAATTTAAGCGCCTTGATTTCATCTTCCAACTGATGTTCGCTGGGCAAAAACTCGTGCATCGGCGGATCCAACAAGCGCACTGTAACCGGATGCGGTGACATCGCCTCGAAAAGCTGTTTAAAATCATCGCGCTGAATCGGAAACAATCTCTCCAGGGCTTGCTGACGAGCCTCCCTGTTGTCGGCAAGAATCATATCGATGACTAACGGCAAACGGTCCGAGGCATTGAACATGCGTTCGGTACGGCATAGACCAATCCCCGTTGCCCCATAACTGAGCGCCATTCTTGCGCGTTCCGGCGTATCGACATTGGCATGAACTTCCAGTTCGGCAATATCATCAGCCCACGACAACAAGACTTTTAATTCTTCAGAAAAGGTCGGTTCACTGGTCGCGATTCTACCTAAATAGATAAAGCCGGTACTGCCATCAATGGTGATGGTATCGCCTTCGCGAATATGTAAATCACCGATAATTGCCTGATGAGCGCGCACATCTATTTTAATATCTTCGGCGCCGGCAATACAGGCTTTACCCATGCCCCGGGCAACCACAGCCGCATGCGAAGTTTTGCCGCCACGACTGGTCAAAATCCCCTGAGCCGCAAAAAAACCATGAATATCTTCGGGTTTGGTTTCTTCCCTGAGCAAGATCACCAACTCCCCTGCCCGCCCCATCAATTCGGCGGTATCTGCGGTAAACACACATTTACCGTAAGCCGCGCCCGGCGAAGCGGGCAGGCCTTGGGCGACGGGCAAGGCTTTATTATCAGGATCGAGTTGAGGATGCAACAATTGCTCCAGCAATTCAGGGTTGATGCGCAATAAAGCCTGTTCTTTACTGATCAGACCTTCCGCTTCCATCTCCACGGACGTACGCACCATGGCGGCGGCATTCATTTTACCGTTACGGGTTTGCAGACAATACAAGATGCCACGTTCTATGGTGTATTCGTAATCCTGAACCTCCTTGTAATGCGCTTCAAGCTTGTTACGTAATTCCACTAACTGTCGGTAAAGATCAGGCATTTCCTTAGCCAATTCCTGTACCGGTTTGGGAGTACGAATGCCGGCAACCACATCTTCTCCCTGGGCATTAACCAGATATTCACCATACATTTCGTTAACGCCGGTACCGGGGTTACGGGTAAAACCGACACCGGTTGCGCAGTCATTG
>CAIKYI010000599.1 GCA_903831545.1 uncultured Methylobacter sp.
TCCATAGCCTGCCGCAGTTCATCCATTTGAAGTTTGGTTACTTTCAGAGCGTGGTCGGCTGTCGTCAAATTATCATTGGAGATACGCGTTACATCAGCCAGGGCCCGTTCAACCTTTTGTTTTTCATATTTGACGTTTTGCTGTTCGATTACCGCCAATTTACGGGCTTCTTCAGCTTCTATGCCAAATTTAAAGGCGAGCCCGGCACCGATCAAAATAGCAACCAATACGGCTGAGCCTGCCATCAGGGCTATTTTATTTTTAATCACAAAACGACGCAGTAATTCACCCGGCGAATAGGCGTAAGTGCTTACTAAACGACCATCACGATAGGCGCAAAGTTCGTCAGCCAGTTCACCGGCATTAGCGAAGCGCTTTGACTTGTCTTTATTCAGCGCTTTATCGCAAATAGCCGTTAACTCCGGTGGCAGAGACAGATCTGGATTTCGTGAGGTCGGCATGGGTTGATCGCTGGTTAAGCGCGTCAGAATTTCATCGACGTTGCCACGTAAAGGAGGTCGTCCTATTAACAGATAATAAAGAATACAACCAATGGCAAAGACATCAGACCGTGTGTCAACATCACCAAATGCTGGATTTGCCTGCTCGGGAGCCATGTACGAAGGCGTTCCGATTATATCGCCAACTAGCGTTAAATCGGCATTTTGGTCCGATTTTAAAGGTGCTTGATCAGGTCGCTTCTGTTGACTTTCAACTTTTTCCAGTCCCCAATCAAGATCAACTTTTGCCAACCCCCAATCGAGTACAATGGTTTCACCAAAAGCGCCAAGCACGACATTACTTGGTTTAATATCCCGATGAATCACGCCTTTTGAATGGGCATAAGCCAAGGTTTCGCAAATATCAATCAATCGGTCCAACAAGCTCAATCGATTTGCCAGAGCAAGTTCCGGATTAATCGCCTTGTTATATGCCTTTAGCTTTTCAGCGAGGGTATCGCCTCGAATTAGCCGCATGACATAATAGGGCGCGCCACTTTCCTGAACACCAACGTCATAAACCGGGACAACGCCAGGGTGTTCCAGGCGCCCGGTAATACGAGCTTCGCGAAGAAAACGATCGCACAAAGCACTATCCAGATGAGCTGATTGCCCCAACATTTCTTTGATGGCTACTTCGCGACCAATTTTTTCATCAATACCCAGTAATACCCTGCCAACACCGCCTTCTCCGACTGTGCCATGCAATGAGTAATCCCGATCAAACTTGTTCGCTAAAGCCGACTTGTTCTGTGTTGATGGTTTGGAAGAAGGACGTATGACTGTGTTGTCATCAAGTGGCAATAGTCGGGTCATGCTGTTATCTGGGTCGGTTGTGTGCATGGCTCTGAGATAAGTTCACAAAAAACGCTGGAAAATTAGATTTTCATTATATCTATCAATCAAGAATTAAGGTGTAAAAGACGCGCGTTATTTCTATTATTCAGGAAATATGACAAGCAATTTATCAAAACTCCCCGACAAGGAGCCAGTACGGCAACATGACGGATGCCCAGTCAGGGCGTGCAGCTTTATGATGACGAGAATGTTTGACAATGCACATGATCAGTTGGTGAGTTTAATTATGAATTCAACTTAGGACATTGCGATATGAAATAGTAATATCTTGTCAAAAAGCGTGAAAAAATAACGCTGAAAGTGGAAAATACCAGGACAGTCCGAGAAGCGGTGTTACAGATTCTGAAGATTTTAGATGGTTTTATGTAAACGGTTGGGTGAGCCAGCCGTAAAAGCGTTTTCAGGGGGCATTGCAGGGTGCCAGTTTAAGAATAAACAATATTAAATTACCATGTCTGAACAATGAAACAGCCTAATGTCACATCGGAGTCTAAAACCGAAGAATTTTTCAAGCTGACAGTAAAAAGTCCGGGGCAGACTTTACAGATAGCCGCCAACTCAACGACCTCGGTACGCCTGGCGTTAGACACCACCAGCCTCAGGGTACGTGCAGCCTGCGGTGGCCTGGGCACCTGCGGTGCCTGTCTGATTCAGCTTGTCTGCGGCGATTTTAATCCCCCAACGGTAACTGAGCGGCAAAGAATTTTACCTGAAGATTTGGCCAGCGGCATGCGTTTGGCTTGCCAACTGCGCCCTCGCAGCAATGGGGAACTGTTTCTTGAATATCCTGCGCCGCATTCCGAATGGAAAAGTTTGGACGCATCCGATCTCTATGAGCCTTCGCATCATTATCCCGTTGATCATCATGTTTATGGCGTCGCCGTAGATTTGGGTACCACGCAAATCCGACTGTCTTTATGGAATCGTAAAACCGGACGGCGTATCGCCACCCGCTATGGCATCAATCCCCAAATAGCCTATGGTGCCGACGTATTAACCAGGCTGGATGCTGACAGATTGGGGGATTTTGACAAAAACACCCTGACCCAACTCGCACGAAAAGCGATTATTGATGGCCTTCGCGATATATTGTGCCGCGATATGGGTGAAGTGTCACCGATACTGAACGAAATTGGTAAGGTGCTGATTGTTGGCAATACCGCTATGCTGACTTTGTTTTGTGGAGAAAACGGGGATAACCTTTATCAACCGGAAAACTGGCAGCAAAGTATCCACTGTCAGTTGACTGATGTCGATAGCTTGAAACTAGCCTGGCGTACCCCGCATGCCAATATTGCTATCGCACAGCCGCTGGCGGGTTTTATCGGTTCCGATCTATTGGCTGATTTGCTTGCAACGGCAATCACTGAGCAGTCTGAACCAATCATGTTGGCAGATTTTGGCACCAACACTGAAATTGCGCTTTGGGATGGACGAACCTTATGGGCTACGTCTGTACCTGGTGGGCCAGCTTTTGAGGGTATCGGCTTACGTAATGGCATGTCGGGAGAAGCCGGTGCCATTAGCAAAGTGATCAAAGTTGACGGTGCCTGGCAATATCAGACAATTTCCAATGCGTCGCCACGGGGCTTTTGCGCTAGTGGCTATGTAGATGCCATCGCCATGCTTGTAAATGATCAGTCGCTTAAAGCATCAGGCCGTTTTGCCGAGCCGCTGTCAACCAGTGGTTTTCGTTTAGATGCCGACAATGCCCATACCGCTATTTATGGCGGTGATGTTGATCTGTTTCAACGCGCCAAAGCGGCAACGGCTGCGGCCATGAGTCAATTATTGGCTATGTCTGGTCTGAGTAAAAATGATTTGCACAAGCTATGGATTTGCGGCTGTTTTGGACAACATCTTAATTTACCTAATGCCATAGCTTTAGGTCTTCTGCCAGACATCATTACCGAGCGCATTCGCGTACTTCCAAACGCCAGTCTTGCAGGTTGTGAAAAACTGTTGTTAAATCAGGATAGTGAAAATTTGGTTAAAGCCATTTATAGCCGTATTCACGTTATTAATCTAAGCTGTGTAGCAGAATATGAGGAACGCTTTATTAATAATTTGCTTTTAAAACCAATGCCAATAGAGGAACATGACTAATGCTGGAATCCTATATCCGCTCTTATAATGATGCAGTATTTGAAACCGATAAAGAAGCGGCGATGGCTGTGGTCAATAAAGCATTAGCGGATGGTGTGACCCCCGAAAATATTGTTTTCAGACTCATTATTCCTGCCATTGAAATGATGATGGCTATTATTGAAAAAGATCCTGATGCCAACCTGGCTCAGCATTTCATGACGGCTCAAATAGCCGCCGACGTTACGGAAAAGATGCTGGAGAAATTTAGCCAGCCGCCTGAGGTTATCGGACGTATTGTTATTGGTGCCGCGCACGGCGACCTTCATTCTTTAGGCAAACGCATTGTGAGTGGCTGTCTGAAGGCGTTGATGGTGGAGGTGATTGACCTTGGTGTCAATGTCAGCGCCGAACGCTTCGTTGACGCTGCGGTTAGCGAAAATGCGCAAGTCATAGCAATTTCAGCGATGATGGTTCACACCGCTACCGGAGAGAATGGCAGTCAGCGTGTACGTGCTTTGTTACAGGAACGTGGACTGGAACAGAAAATCAAGCTTGCAGTTGGTGGTGCGCCCTATCGTTTTGACCCGGAGCTTTATCGCAAAGTCGGTGCCGATGCCTGGGCTGCTGACGGAGTAACGGCAGGAAAAATGATTGTTAATCTGATCCGCGAGGTAAAAAATGACACCGCTTGAGATACTTGCCGCCGCAATCAACGGTAAACCAGCGCCGCGTATTCCAATATTTTGCAACCTGCTGGACCAAGGCGCACGCGAATTGGCCATGACTTCCAAAGATTACTTCAGCAATGGTGCACTTGTGGCCGAGGCACAACTAAAAATGCTGAAACGTTACGGCCATGATAATGTCTGGAGCTTGCATTATGTTGGCAAGGAAGCAGAATTACTGGGATGCAGGGAGATTCTGTTTGCCAATGACGGAGCTCCGAATGTGGCTGATTTTGTGATCAAGAGCCTGGACGACATCTCCCGTTTTGAGATACCCCCTGACATTACCCAAGTACCAGCCTGGCAGTCAGTTGCCAGTTGTTTGCAGATATTGAAGTCTGAAATTGGCAATACCCATCCGATTTGCGCTTATGTCACGGCCTCAACGACTTTGCCGGTAATATTGATGGGCATGGAAAAATGGATGGAGCTATTTTTGCTCGGACCGTTCGAACTGCGTGATGAACTGTTGCGTAAATGCGCGGATTTTTTTCACCAGTACATTAGTGCATTACGGGCTGCCGGTGCCAACGTACTGGTGTATTCCTCGCCATTTGGTTCGCCGTATTTTTTAAGCCCGGACAAAATTAAAAAGATGGTGCTGCCCTGGATGAAGCATGATTTGGAACCGGGCGGAGTGGCCGATGTCGTCTATTATTGTGGTATGGCTCCCTTTAATAATGTCATCGACCTGGTTTTTGACGAATTGCATATCACCAAGCACTATACCAGTCCACTGGATGATTTAACGACAGCTAAACGTATAATAAATACACGTGGTTTAACTTGCGGCGTGATCGACGATATCAAAATGATACACTGGACAGTTGAAGAAACGCGGGCAGAAGTTAAGCGTATCATTGATATTGGTAAACCCGGCGGGCATTTTTTGTTCGGCAATGGCGTAATGCCTCTGGCTGTGCCTGAAGCCAATATACGGGCGATGGTGGATGCCGCTTTTGAATATGGTGGGCTGGAATGAAAAATTTTGTCATACAACAAGAAAAACAACCACCATTGGCAATGATCAGTTGCGGTATTTTGCATAAAGATGTCGACTTTCTGATCGAAAAAAACCATTGGAATGTCCATGCCCATTATCTGGACTCGGCTCTGCATAACTACCTGAATCGACTTTCCCTTGAATTGAACAAGGCTCTGGATGAGAGCGAAAAGCGCGGTGAAAAAACCCTGGTGTTTTACGGTGGTTGCCATCCGTTAATGGACAAATACCTGGAAGATCATCACACCTGTCGTACACACGGGCAAAATTGTATCGTTATGCTGCTGGGTTATGAATTATTTATGCAGGAATTGGAAAATGGCGCCTATTTTCTGTTGGAAGACTGGGCTTTAACCTGGGAACCGATGATTTCGGCCTGCTTCGGTGTTAACCTTACTGTAATTCGCGAAATTTTTCATAGTAGCCATAAATATATCCTGGCTTTGCGTACACCTTGCAGTGCTGATTTTACCGAAGCCGCCGAAGCCGCTGCCCGTTTTGTCGATTTACCCCTGCAATGGATGGATGTGGGCTTGGAGCACTTGGAATCGGTTCTGGCCGAAGCCATCCAACGTAGGCTCAGCGAGGAGTAATGGAGCAACAGTTTTCAAACTCAGAGTTGCTGGCCATAAATGCTGACCTGAAAAATCGGGTTCGTAAACTTTCCGAAGAAAAAGCCAATCTTTTTCTGGTGCTGCACATGGTTGAGCAATTAAACCCGGTTGCTGGCATTGAAGGTTTCCTGGAAAGCTTGTTAACCGTATTGTGCAGCAATTTGGGCGGCAGCAATGTTGAAATTTACTATCTGGATGAATCAATTCATTATGGTAGTCTGCTTGGTGAACGGCGCATACTTCAACAAATTGAGGACGGGTTGGTAAAGGATGTTTTTGAACATCATCACTTCGTCGAACATTCCACTGATTCGCAACATACCCTCCTGAAAGATAACTTTGCGGCAGTGGCCTGCACTTGGGTGATGCCCTTGCTGGTTGGCAAAGAATTGTTAGGTGTTATCAAAATAACCGATATGCTGGGCTCGGCTCAGATGCGCGATTACCTTAGCCCCTTTTTTTCGCATATAGCGCTGATTTTAAACAATCAAATTAAAACTCGTATTGCCGAAACGGCGAATAAAGCTAAAAGTAATTTCCTGGCTACCATGTCACATGAAATTCGTACGCCATTAAACGGCATACTTGGCATGGCACAATTGCTCAGCATGCAATGCGACCAGCCTGAAAATGTCCAGAACTATGCGCAAACCATTTTGTCTTCCGGACAAATGCTACTCACCTTATTGAATGACGTGCTTGATTTATCTAAAATCGAAGCCACCAAACTGGAACTAAGTTATTCGTCAAGCAATCCTGAAAATGTAGCGGATGAAATTTGCGCGTTGTTTTCCGAAAATGCCCGACGAAAGAAGTTGTTGCTTAATGCAACCTGGAATGGGAAAAAAGGGCAATATTATCTTCTTGATCCGGTCAGGGTAAGGCAAATGCTTTCCAATCTGGTCAGCAATGCCATTAAATTTACAGAAAAGGGCTTCATCCATATTGTTGTTGATGAAGTGAGTAGTAGCGGTGATCAGGCGCAACTGGAGTTCTCCGTGATTGATAGTGGTATTGGCGTGCCTTTGGCCAAACAGTGTTTATTGTTTAAGCCTTTTTCACAGCTTGACGATAGTTCGACGAGGCATTTTGGAGGTAGCGGATTAGGTCTTTCCATTGTTGATCGCTTTGCCACATTGATGGGTGGTTGTACCGGGGTTGAAAGCGACGAAGGTCAAGGCGCCCGTTTCTGGTTTCGAATTAAGGCCATAAAAGCCAGGAAAAACCAGTTCGTCGCAATACCCGAAAAGCCTGACTTGGGTGCTATGTCAGATAATAATCATCGCTCCTGGCATTTACTGATTGCCGATCAAAACACTTTAAGCAGCAATGTGATTGAAGCCATGTTGATTAAGCAAGGCATAACGGTTAGCCATGCCAAGAATGGCCGTGAAGCTGTCGACATTGCTATTGGCCAAGTGCCGGTTGATTTGGTGCTAATGGATTGTCAACTGCCTATGATCAGTGGTTATGAAGCTGCCCGCATGATACGTGCTTTTGAAGAGACCGGACATAAGGCGAGATTGCCAATCATTGCCCTGACAGATTCCGACTTAGAAGAAAATGGCGAGCGTTGCCGGCATGCCGGCATGGATGAAGTGCTGCTCAAGCCGGTTGAATATCAAAAACTATTGCTCACATTGTCCCGGTGGATAAAGATTCAGTCTGATTTGCCCATTTGCCTTCCTGATGCCATTACAACCAATATTTTCCCGGAAGAAAAAATCCTTGTGCAAAATAAACAAGAAATTTTAGGATTACTCGATGAGATTGATCAATTGCTAGCTAAAAACATGTTCAACGTAATTGACCAATTTAAACATCTGCAAAGTAATTTACTTGTTGGCCATGTTACTGCACCGCGTTTTAGTGCCATTGTCCAATTGGTTGATGAAATGAAATTTAAACAAGCCAGGTCCACATTGCAGGAACTTCGTTCTGCCTTGGGATGGATTTAAAGAAGCGTAGAATGAATAAAAAATTATTTACAATTCTGGTAATTGACGATGTGCCTGACAATTTGGCATTGTTGGGGCAAGCGCTTAAAGATACTTATTCGATACAAATCGCCACCTCCGGTGCCGAAGGTTTGGAATTGGCGTATAACGATCCCCCCGATCTCATTCTGCTCGATATCATGATGCCAGACATGGATGGCTACGAGGTCTGCAGCCTATTCAAGGCAGATAGTGCATTTAAGGATATACCAATCATTTTTCTAACGGCCTTAAGCGAAGTTTCTTCAGAAACCAAAGGTTTGACCTTGGGTGCCGCTGACTACCTAACGAAACCAATCAATATAGAAATAGCCCGGTTGCGCATTAAAAACCTGTTGGAACGGGAACAAATGCGCCGGGAATTATTTCGGCAGAAATCTGATTTGCTGCTTGCCGCCAGTGTTTTTGCTAACACCCATGATGGCATTGTCATTACCGACGCCAACAATAAAATTATTGAGGTCAATTCAGCGTTCTCACGGATTACTGGCTATCAGCGTGAAGAAATATTGGGTAAAAATCCAAGCGTATTAAAGTCAGGGCGTCAATCGGTCGAGTTTTACAATGTCTTGTGGCAGTCATTACTGACTCTTGATCACTGGGGCGGAGAGCTATGGAACAGAAATAAAAGTGGCGAAATATACGCGGCATTAACCTCCATTTCGATCGTGCGCGATGAACAAGGTAATATTCATCATTTTATTGGTTTGTTTACCGATATTACCCCACAGAAAAATCATGAATACGATCTTGAGCGTATTGCTCATTTTGATCCTTTGACTGGCATTCCCAACCGTCTTTTGTTAGCGGATCGTCTTAACCATGCCATTGTCCAGCTCCAGCGAACAAAAGATTTTATGGCCGTTTGCTATCTTGATTTGGACGGCTTTAAACCTGTCAACGATCAATTCGGCCATGGGGTAGGCGATCAGTTGCTCATTGAAATTTCGTTACGCATTCAGGATTGTCTGCGTGCTGGTGACACGATTGCACGAATCGGCGGCGACGAATTTGTATTATTGCTGCTTGGCCTCAATGAAATAGCGGATTGCGAGGCTATCTTGAACCGGACTTTGCATAAAATAGCAGAACCTGCCGTTATTGACGGCCACTGTGTTGCTGTTTCTGCCAGTCTGGGCTATACCGTTTTTCCGGGCGATCCGGTTGATGCTGACACCTTGCTCCGTCATGCCGATCAGGCCATGTATATTGCAAAACAGGGTGGTAAAAACCGTTGCCAATTCTTCGACCCAAAACATGATCGCATCGCCACAGAGAGGGGTGAGTCAATAGTTCGCATTGAAGCGGCGTTACACAACAATGAATTCACCTTATATTTTCAACCTAAGGTTAATATGCCTTCCGGTCAGATTTTCGGGGTAGAAGCGCTAATACGCTGGAATCATCCTGAGCGCGGCTTGTTGTCGCCTGCCGAATTTCTTCCGATTATCGAAAATACCAAAATGATGGTAGATGTCGGCAATTGGGTATTTCGAAAGGCCTTCGAGCATATGCAAGCCTGGCAAGAGCAAGGTTTGCATATAGTCACCAGCATCAATGTTGCGCCCTATCATCTGTTGTATCCCGATTTTGTCCAATTTTTAAAAGAAGATCTGCATGACTACCCGTCATTGCAGCCTTCTTGTCTGGAACTGGAAATTTTGGAAACCGCCATGCTTGAAGATATAGGCAGGGTCACAGCAATAATGAATGAATGCAGGGCACTTGGAATTGCTTTCTCCTTGGATGATTTTGGAACCGGCTATTCCTCTTTAACCTATTTGAAAGCGTTACCCGCCGAAACCTTAAAAATTGACCAATCTTTTATTCGTGATATGTTGTGCGATCAGGAAGATCTTGCCATTGTTGAAGGCATTATCCGTTTAAGCGCCTCTTTTCACCGGCAGGTGATTGCCGAAGGGGTAGAAACCGTGGAACACGGAGTACAGTTGTTGAAACTGGGTTGTGAGAACGCTCAAGGGTATGGCATCGCTCGTCCCATGCCCGCAGAGCAGCTGCCCGAGTGGATTAAGAATTGGAAAGTGCCTGATGAATGGAAATCTCCATCTCCATCTTCAGCAGTATATAAAGGCTCAAGATGAGTAGAGTAAGATGGTCGGTTGTAGTTCCTGAAGCCACTGATAAAGCACTACGCAACTATCTGGCAGGAAATGGTATGAAAAAAGGTGATATTTCCCATTTTATTGATGAAGCAGTTCAGCTGCATCTTTTCGATTTGGTGACAGGCAAAGTGAAGATGCACAATAAACAATTCAATCAGGATGTCATTCTTGCTGCTATTGAAGAAGCTGTTTTTCATTAACATAAAAATGAGTTGTTTTAGACGCCGGTATTTTGATTGTTGAATAACCTGTTTTTGCCCGCTAAAGTTATTCACCCAAAGAGTGACATAGAACTCAGAGCCGTAGGATGGGTAGAGCGATAGCGAAACCCATCCGTTTACCCCTTGGGCCCGAACAGCAGCCACAGGATCAGCCCGAGCAGCGGCAGCAGCAGGATCAGCACGATCCAGATCACCTTGGACCCCGTACCCGCATGACTCTGCACGATCCTGACCATGGCATAGACGGTCACGATCAAATGGAGCAA
>CAIKYI010000600.1 GCA_903831545.1 uncultured Methylobacter sp.
CACAAAAAATCCTTAAAACACTGTTCCTGCTTGGCCTTACCTTTCTCTACGGAAGAAAGCGCTCTGGCTACGCGTTGATAGGTCTCATCAATTGTACCGTCAATAGGTACGCCATCTTTTGTTTTTAAACGATATTTAGTATCCCAAATATCCATTGAAGCATCCTGGAAAGGTATTTCGGTCACGGTATTTAAGATAACAGGTGGCTTTGCCGGCATTGGGTCTGTCTCGGTTAGTAGTTAATATAAAATCAGCTTTTTAGTGCCAATAATCGATATATAGTGATTTATAATTAGGATAACACAATATGTAGTGGTTATGCGAGAAAATAAAACCAACATAAAATCATAAAAATAGATCCGATTGAACAATAACATCCAATTTAAAGCAGGATGATTTTACTGAAACCAAGTTTTTATAGCATAGCCAAGTAGTACTTAAACCAGAAAATCTCCGCTTTGATGCTGCCACATGGCGTAGTATTTTCCTTTTTTGGCAAGTAATTGCTGATGCGTGCCCTGCTCCAGAATTTTTCCTTTTTCCAGCACGATAATTCGATCCATAGTCAATATGGTAGAAAGGCGATGAGCGATTACCAGGGTGGTTTTATGTTTAATAAGTTCAAAAATAGCCACCTGAATTTGTTTTTCGGTGAGTGAATCCAGCGCGCTGGTGGCTTCATCCAAAACCACAATCGGCGCATCCTCCAAAAAAGCCCTGGCAATGGCAATGCGCTGTCTTTCGCCACCGGAAAGCTTAACACCACGCTCTCCAACCAGGGTGTCAAATTGCTCGGGTAGATGCTTGATAAACTCAAAACAACGGGCTTTGGTGGCAACTTCGATAAGCCGATCTTCAGTAATATTCGCTCCAAGAGTAATATTGTCCCGTATTGAACGATGAAATAAATCCGGTTGTTGGGGCACCATGGAAATTTGTTGACGCAAGGAATTCAAGGTGAAGGCTTTTGCATCCACCCCATCAAAACTGATGCTACCTTGTTGAGGATCAAGAAAGCGAAATATCAGTTTGGTTAAAGACGATTTTCCGGAACCGGATTGACCAACTAACGCAACTTTTTCACCCGCTTTTATGTGCAGGGAAAAGTTATCGAACAACGGATTATGTCGCTGGCTTTTTTCGTTATAACTAAACCGGATCTTGTTAAAACTGATTGCTCCCTCGGTGATAGTCAGCGCTTGTGCATTTTTTGCATCCACTTCGATATCTTGATGCCTGAAAACCTCTGCCATTTCTGAGGCATCAGCCAAAGCAGTAAAAAAATTTCTGAAATTACGGCCAAATTCCCATAAACGCTGAATCAGCATGATCATAATCGATTGAAACAAAACAAACTCACCTACCTGAAAGTTGCCATTTCTCCATTGTTGTATCATCAAATAAACCAGCAAAAGTTCTATGCCGAAAGTCATTAAACCTTGCACGGCAAAGGAAAAAAACATTAATGCCCAGGCGATTTTTTTCTTGCGGTAAACAAAATCAGAAGCCTGATTAATACGCGTTTGTTCGCCCTCTTCCATGGCAAAGCTTTTTACAATAAAAATATTGCTGATCGCATCCGAATATACGCCGCCAACACTTGAATCCCCCTGAGCCACTGCCTTATCAAATCGCATTTTCCATAAGGAATAAACAATATTCCAGGTGACAAAGATTACGACCCAGACTAAAAAATAGCAGGCAAATATCGGCTGTTGCTGGTAGAAAATTGTAAAGGCGATGCCTATAGCAACAATGTTCATGAAAAACTGGAACAAAAACCAGTCCATAATAACTTCAAATGAACGCGAGAAACGATTGGCTTGTTTGATCAAACTACCGGAAAAATTATTTTCAAAAAAAATGGATTTTTGTTTTTTAAGCACTTCGAAACAGCGCTTTTCCAGTAAATTTACCCCGCCACCATCAAGGGGCACAATGGCGATTTCCAACAATCGCCATGACAGCCAAATACCCGCATAAATGAAACCAACCTGTTTCAGATTGTCCAGTAACGCAGCTAAAGTTGCGTCTGAATAAGGCATGGCCAGTCCGTTAGCTATTTTCTTATAATAAAGTGGCGCCGATAAATCAAGTGTCATAGCTAATGACAAAGCGATTAAGGCCAACAGGAAAAACCATTTCTTTTGCCAGACAACCCGGCTATATTCTTTGAAGATGATATCCATAATTTAATTTTTGTTTAATGTAATTTCCAGATGCAAATCCAGCTACGGAATCATCCATTTCAGTATAAAGTTCAATATTGTATCCTGATCGTACTGCCCACTTAATCACCTCGGCCTTACAATCACTAAACAGTATGAATCAAGGGAAACAGGGCCGTCAAAAAAGGTTACTTTGTATCGTAGTGATCGGTGATTCTTTTACAAGCCAAACATTTAATCCGGATTAACAGAAAGAATAATGAAAAGTTACATAATCCTGTAATAATTTCCATGCTATAAAGGGTAATGATTTAATGAGGGAAACTCTAAAAAGATTATGGATACCATTAGCTACAACTTTGATCCAAGTTATGGTTATTCTCTTAACCAGTTACTGGCGGTAAAACCGCCAAAAGAACCTAAGGATTTTGATAGCTTTTGGCAAAAGCGCTACCAAAAAGCCTTAACCATACTGCCTAAGCCACAAATCAGAATTATAAATGAAGACAAGCTCGGCTGGCGCGTATTTGCAATAAATTACACTTCTACTGACAATTTTCTTATTCGTGGCTGGTTATTATTACCGACTTCAGGGATTATCAAGCGTGGTTTTATTATTGGACACGGCTATGGCGGACGTGATGAGCCGGATTATCATTTACCCTTTAAAGATGCCGCGCTGCTGTTTCCCTGTTTTCGTGGTTTATCTCTAAGTGCCAAATCACCCATTTCTACTGACTCTTATTGGCATGTATTGCATGATATTAACCTGAAGGAACGCTATATTTTGGGTGGCTGTGTTGAAGATGTGTGGTTGGCAGTCAGCGCCATATTAGCGCTTTTTCCTTACTTGGCTGGGCACCTGGGTTATTTGGGTATCAGTTTGGGTGGGGGAATTGGCGCATTGGCGTTGGCATGGGAACCCCGAATTAGCAGAGCTCACCTCAATGTTCCCACTTTTGGTCATCAGCCATTGCGCTTAAGACTGGCAAGCAATGGCAGCGCCCAAAGTGTTCAGTACTATTATCGAACGCACAAAAAAGCTACGCTTAATGTGTTGCGCTATTATGACGCGGCCTTGGCAGCAAAACGAATTAAAATGCCTGTGCATTGCGCCTGTGCAATCTTCGATCCCTGTGTCGCCCCACCAGGACAATTTGCAATATTTAACGCCTTAAAATGGGAAAAACAGCTATTTATCCTGACTGCGGGGCATCACAACTATCCCAATCAAGCGCAGCAAGAACTTGAACTGCTTGAGCAACTTGATGATTTTTTTGTGCCGCTTGGTAACGTAGTGGAAAACAACTTCAAAGATATAACACTTTCCATATCCAATAATC
>CAIKYI010000601.1 GCA_903831545.1 uncultured Methylobacter sp.
GCCGTTACCAATTTTGCCCAATAATGGCCCCAGCGAAGTAAACATCTTGTAGGTGTTTGGATAGTCGCGCTCAACCACTACCAAGGACGGCATGGTTTTACCCGGAATCGGCTCGCAATCGCCTTTTTTCCAATCCTTAACATCCAGCGGCTGAGCCAGCTCTGAAGGAGTGTCATGCAGAACCGGCACGGCGACTATATCTTTTTCAACGCCCAAATGGCCTACGGTTAATTCCGAGAATTTTTTGGCGATGCCCTTGTAAATATCCCAGTCGGAACGCGATTCCCAGGCCGGATCGACAGCTTTGGATAACGGATGAATGAACGGATGCATGTCCGAGGTATTGAGATCGTTTTTTTCATACCAGGTTGCAGTCGGCAAAATAAGATCCGAATACAAACAGGTCGTAGACATTCTAAAGTCCAGCGTGACCAGCAAATCCAGTTTGCCTTCGGCGGCAGTTTCATGCCATTCGACTTCCGAGGGCTTATCGCTATCCTCGCCCAGATCTTTGCCTTGCAAGCCGTGTTGCGTACCCAATAAATATTTCAAAAAGTATTCATGGCCTTTACCTGATGATCCCAATAGATTGGAGCGCCACACAAACATATTGCGCGGAAAGTTTTGCGGGTTATCCGGGTCTTCGCAGGACATTTTTAATGTGCCATCTTTCAGACTTTCCACAACGTAATCGGCGGGCGCTTTACCTGCTGCTTCAGCATCTCGCACCACCTGCAACGGATTGGTTTGCAATTGCGGCGCAGACGGCAACCAGCCCATACGCTCAGAGCGCACATTAAAATCGATCAAACTGCCTTGCCAGTCGGCAGGATTAGCGGTTGGCGACAAAATCTCGCTGACTTTGAGTTTTTCATATCGCCATTGGCTGGTGTGATTATAAAAAAACGAGGTGCTGTTCATTTGCCGGGGCGGACGTTTCCAGTCCAAACCAAAGGCCAGCGGCAACCAGCCGGTTTGTGGACGCAGTTTTTCCTGCCCCACATAATGCGCCCAACCACCGCCGGACTTGCCGACGCAACCGCACAGCATCAACATATTCATGATGCCGCGATAGTTCATGTCCATGTGATACCAGTGATTGATACCCGCACCCAGAATTACCATTGAGCGACCCTGGGTCTTTTCCGCATTACTGGCAAACTCGCGCGCCACTGTAATCACATTGCTGCGGGTCACGCCGGTGATTTTTTCCTGCCATGCCGGGGTGTACGGAACATCCTCATCATAAGAACTGGCGACATTACCACCACCTAGACCCCGATCGATACCGTAGTTGGCAACCAGCAAATCGAATACTGTAGTCGCCAGCACTTCAGTACCATCGACCAAGTTGATTTTTTTAACCGGCACATTGCGCTTTTGAATCGCGTCATGAGCGGAATGAGTAAAATGCGGATGTTCAGAGCCGCCAAAATAAGGAAAGCCGACACTGGCAATGTCATCTTTGGTATCGATCAAACTCAAACGTAACTGGACCGCCTGCTGGTCTGCGGTTTTTTGTTCTATATTCCATTGCCCGCTTTCGCCCCAGCGAAAGCCGATAGAGCCACAAGGAGGAACGATTTGATCGCTTACTTCATCGTAAGCGACGGTTTTCCAGTCGGGATTATTGTCTTGTCCCAAATTGCCGGTAAAATCCGAGGCCCGGAGGAATCGGTCCTGCACAAAGCAGCCATCCTGCTCTTTCAGCATCACCAAAAACGGCAAGTCGGTATTTTCGCGTACATACTGGTTAAAATACGGGCTTTGCCGTTCAACATGGAATTCTTTCAGAATGACGTGTCCTATTGCCATCGCCAATGCGGCATCGGTACCTTGCTTGGGATGTAACCATAAATCGGCAAACTTGCTGGCTTCTGAATAATCGGGACTAACCACCACGACTTTTGCGCCTTTATAACGTGCTTCGGTCATAAAGTGGGCATCGGGGGTTCGGGTTTGCGGCACGTTTGAGCCCCACAACATCAAAAATCCGGCGTTATACCAATCTGCCGACTCGGGCACGTCAGTTTGCTCGCCCCAGGTTTGCGGCGACGCAGGCGGCAAATCGCAATACCAGTCATAAAAACTCATAGTGACGCCACCAATTAACGACAAATATCGGCTGCCGGCCGCATAAGACACCATCGACATGGCCGGAATAGGCGAAAAGCCGATAATCCGATCCGGGCCAAACGTTTTTGCAGTGTAAATATTGGCCGCTGCGATAATTTCGTTAACCTCTTCCCAGTTAGCGCGAACCAGACCGCCCAAGCCTCTTACTGACTTATACTCTGCGCTTTTTACTGGATCTTCAATGATTGATGCCCAGGCATCAACAGGGTCTAAGGTCAAGCGAGCCTCACGCCACAGCCTGACCAGACGTCCGCGAATCATTGGAAATTTAAGGCGATTGGCGCTATACAAATACCAGGAATAACTTGCGCCACGCGGACAACCTCGTGGTTCGTGATTCGGCAGATCAGGGCGGGTGCGCGGATAATCGGTTTGCTGGGTTTCCCAGGTTACCAAGCCGTTTTTAACATAGATCTTCCAACTGCACGAACCCGTGCAGTTGACGCCATGTGTGGAACGGACAATTTTGTCGTGTTGCCAGCGCGAGCGGTAACCGTTCTCCCAGCTTCGGTCTTCATCGGTCACCACGCCGTGACTGCCGGAGAAAGTGTCTACTTTTTTCTTGAAAAACAGCAAGCGGTCCAGGAAATGACTCATAAGATTTACCTCTATTTTATAAAGATCAACAAGGCATAGCCGCTGCTTTACGTGCGTAATTCCACCAGGTGATGCCGATGCACACCAGATAAAAAGCCATAAA
>CAIKYI010000602.1 GCA_903831545.1 uncultured Methylobacter sp.
TGAAAAATTTTCATCTAAAATGCTCTTGTGGTAATCATCGTCGCTACAATATAAGGGCACAAGGCTTAAATTTCTAGCATAATATCTTTTAGCCCCAACTTATAACCTTTTAAAACATGCCTGTTAACCACCAGATAATCCTCTGCACCTGTCCTAACAAACTGACTGCGGAAAGAATTGCCCAACTGTTAGTCGAAACCAAAAAAGCTGCTTGCGTCAATATTTTGCCCGGCATTACCTCTTTTTACAGTTGGGAAGGACAAGTTGAATCCGCCCAGGAACATCTGCTGCTAATCAAGACACACAAAGATTACTACCCCGTTATTGAAGCCACTATTCTTGAACTTCACCCTTACGACCTGCCTGAAATAATTGCCGTGCCTCTTGAACGCGGTTTGCCCGAATATTTGCATTGGATAGATTCATGTCATTCTTTAAAATAATTCTGTTCGCTTTACTGTCACTGATCAGCCAGGCTGCCTTTGCGCTGGATGCAGACGAAATTCTGCCACCTGACCAAGCCTTTAAAGTAAGCGCCAAAGTCATTACCGCCAATCAGGTTGAAATTTCCTGGGAGATTGCCGACGGATATTACCTTTACCGCAATAAAATGCGTGTCGAATCCAAAACCCGGCAAGTTCAGTTGGGTATACCTGCTTTTCCTGACGGCTTAAACAAGCATGACGAAAATTTCGGCGATGTCGTTATTTACCGCAATGCACTGACAGTGCCGATTGCTTTGACCGTTGAAAACGGCGCTACTGCACTGCAACTATTTATTCAATATCAAGGCTGCGCCGACAAAGGTATTTGTTATCCACCGCAAAAAACCACTTTTGAGCTAAATCTGCCCCTGCCGTCAGCCGGCAAGATTGATCCGGTCAAGCAATTGCTAAAAAGCGCACAGGGTTTAAAAACCGTGCTATTTGAGGATGAACTGCTGCCGCCGGAACAAGCATTCGAGTTTTTTGCCTCAGTCAAAGATGCTCATACGCTACATGTTAACTGGCACATCGCCAATGGCTACTACCTTTATCGTGAAAAATTTCAGCTCGAAATAATTAATGCCGATGGCATAAAACCAGGACCATACAGCATTCCACGCGGCATGCCCAAACAGGATGAAGCCTTTGGACAAGTCGAAATTTTTCATAATGAACTCGACTTTGACCTGCCGCTTGACCGCTCCAACACAGCCGAGCAACACCTGACTTTACTTGCAAAATATCAGGGTTGCGCTGAACGTGGTGTCTGCTATCCACCCATTAGTAAAGAAATCGACCTGATACTGCCGGTCGCTGAAAGCACTAGCCAACAACCGACAAAACCGCAAGCGGTCGAACAGCCCCTCTCCGAGCAGGATCAAATCGTACAATCCCTGCACAAAGACAGCCTGGCGGGAACCTTGTTCAGCTTTTTTGGCTTCGGCTTATTGCTTTCACTGACACCCTGCATATTTCCCATGATTCCGATTTTATCGGGCATCATCGTCGGTCACGGCAACCGCATTACTACCGGCCGGGCATTTTTATTATCGCTCAGCTATGTCGTTGCCTCAGCACTGACCTACACTGTTTTTGGCGTGCTCGCCGCGTTGTTCGGCAGCAATCTGCAAACCGCTTTTCAGCAACCCTGGATTATCGGTCTTTTCAGCGCTATTTTTGTGGTTCTGTCGCTATCCATGTTTGGTTTTTTTCATCTGGAACTGCCCAAATCCTTGCAGGCCAAATTGCATAATTCCAGCGAAAGACATCGTGACGGCTCGCTCTGGGGCGCAGCCATCATGGGGGCGCTATCTTCGCTGATCGTTGGCCCCTGTGTAGCGGCACCACTTGCAGGAGCACTCATTTATATCGGCCAGACCGGCAATGCTGTTTTGGGCGGCAGCGCCTTGTTCGCTTTAGGCTTGGGCATGGGCGTTCCTTTGTTGTTGTTGGGTGCATCTGCAGGGAAACTTTTACCCAAAGCCGGAAACTGGCTTAACTCTACCAAAGTAGTGTTTGGCGTCATCATGTTGGCAGTTGCGGTCTGGATGCTGAGTCGCATTTTGCCGGGTACCGTAATTATGTTGCTCTGGGCAATGTTGCTGATTATGCCGGCAATTTATCTGAGTGCCATCGACCCATTACCGGAGCACAGTTCTGGATGGCGCAAGCTGTGGAAAGGTGTTGGCGTGATGATGCTGGCTTATGGTTTATTGCTGTTAATCGGCTTTAGCCTGGGCAACAGCAATCCCTTAAAGCCCTTGCAAGGCATGGGTTTGAGCTCGGCTCAAGCCTCAGAACCAGGAATCAGTTTTGAACGCGTTTCTTCAATAGCCGCCCTGGAAGCGCGGATTAAACAGGCGTCAGAACAACATCAATCGGTAATGGTCGATTTTTATGCTGACTGGTGTATCTCATGCAAAGAAATGGAAGCATATACTTTTGCCGACCCGCGCGTTAAACAAGAGCTTGCCGGCATTGTGTTACTGCAAATCGACGTGACAAAAAATTCGGATGATGATCAAGCGCTGCTGGCAAAATTTAAACTTATCGGACCACCGGCTATTTTGTTTTTTGGCGCAGACCGTCAGGAAAAAACCGCTTCACGGGTCATAGGTTATCAGGATGTAGAAACTTTTATTAAGACACTGCACATTATCAAATCCCAACAATGGGGCAACTCATGAAACAAACAGCCCTTGTTATGAGTTCCGCAATTATTGCGCTGGCCCTGGGTCTAACCACCTGGCATTTTTTTGCTCCAGCCAAAACTCCAGTCACCAGCCCTTTACCGGCATTCAGCTTGAATGACCTGACCGATCATCAACACAATATTTCCGAATGGCAAGGCAAAATCCTGATTATTAATTTTTGGGCAACCTGGTGTACACCCTGCCTCAAAGAAATCCCCGATTTTGTGGCCTTGCAAAACCACTACGCCGCCCAAGGGGTACAATTTATCGGTATCGCTATAGATGACAAAGAACCCGTCGCTGAGTTCGTCACAACCAACAAAATCAATTATCCCATATTGCTGGGTGGTGAACAGGGCATGACTTTGGCACGCCAACTGGGCAATAATGTCGATGCTGTTCCGTATACCGTCATAGTTAACCAGCAAGGACAAATTTTACACAAACATCCGGGTGAATTTTCCAGGGAACAAATACAGGAAGTGATTACACCGCTGCTAAAGTAAATTAAGACGAACATTTCCAGAGTCTAGCCGACAAAAACAACCGTATTTTTTTAAAATCAACCTAATTGTGCATAACGACTTCAAACAACCTGAATCCTGTCGCTAACTTTTACTAAAAACATAATATCTGGACAAAACCCCTTAAATTGGGCAAAATTAGCAGTTAAAAACTTCTTTAACCTTAACTAACTGCAAGATTGATGGCAACAATTACCGTTTTGAATGGGCCTAATTTAAACCTGTTAGGCATACGTGAACCCGGTCTTTATGGCACTCAAACTCTCGCGGACATTAAGTGCAATCTTGAACAAAAAGCCGCCGAACTTTATATTCAGCTTAACTTTCATCAAAGCAACGCAGAACACCAGATTGTAGAATTGATACATGAGGCTTTCCAGGCCCAGGTTGATTTTATCATTATCAATCCAGCCGCGTTCACCCATACCAGTGTCGCAATTCGTGACGCATTACTGGCAACCCGAATCCCATTTATAGAGGTTCATTTATCAAACGTCCATGCACGTGAACCTTTTAGAAAACACTCCTATTTCTCAGATATTGCCGTAGGCGTTATTTGCGGATTAGGTGCAACAGGATACGAACTGGCCTTAGTGGCCGCTCATCAGATATTAGCCGAGAGACATTAAACAATGGATATTAGAAAAATAAAAAAACTCA
>CAIKYI010000603.1 GCA_903831545.1 uncultured Methylobacter sp.
ATCCAAAGTGCCAAATGCCGGTTTGGTTTATTAAAGTAAAGATGCCCGCTGACCAGCAAAGATAACAAAATATTCATCAGTGGAAAAAGCATGCTGGATAAAAAAACCAGTATCGCAACGCCCCACATTTGTTCGTTAAATAACATCGCCACACCCGACCATAAAGTTCCTGCCTTGTTACTGCCTAGTACCTTGATACCCATCAACGGCATGATATTGGCCGGAACTATGAAAATTAATCCGGCAATAGATAGCGCAAATGTTCTTTCGATACTTTGTTTGCGCGGTCGTTGCAGTAAACACCCGCAACGTGGGCAATGTACTTTATCACCAACCACAGGCTTAGTCGGGTTAAGCAATAAATCACACTCGGGGCAGGCGGTGAAGTTTATTTGGTTCATGTTAATGAAAAAATATGCAGCGTGTACCTGGTATTATCCATGCAGAAGCAACTGTTGTCATTTTGTGCTTTAAAGTGCGCAAACAATACGTAAGGCGAATGCCCGCCAAGCCTATGCCCGACTTACAGGTGTTTTTATAGATTTTCCTCCGGATAACGGGTTCCCAACCCTGTCAAACCAGCAGAATTACAGATGTAATACCTCGCCCACTTCGCCATTAAAGTTGCTGTTTAGTGCCCCGTTTTGCTGGCTATCTACGCACAAAATTAATAAATTCCATTCCCTTGTTGCATTAGCGCGTAACTGTCGATAAAGTTCCGCCAACTATTTACTTTGATTGCATGAATTCACCAAGAGAATATACACATGAAAATCCATTTTTACGGTCTGGGCTTGTTGGTCGCTATGTTTTGTCTGCCAGCATCGGCGGCAGAACTTAATCGATCAGCAGTGGAACAGCGTCTTGCCAAGGCCGATAAAACCCATCTCGCTCAATTGCGTCGCAAAAACCTGACCGGACTGGACTTGTCAGGGCTTGACTTTAGAAATGCTGATTTGTGGGGGGCTGACTTACGTAATGCCAATTTAAGCAATAGCGATTTATCCGGACTGAATCTGGATTTAACCGTAATGTCCAAAATCAACCTGTCCGGCGCCAACCTGTCCAACACCAGTATTTTTGGCGTACATATGGGCGGTGCTAATTTGACCAAGGCAAATCTTGCCAGCAGTCGCTTTATTGCCAATCTGGACCGTTCCAATCTTAGTAATGCCAATCTGTCCCATGCAAACTGGGGTGTGGACATGAAGAACCAGCCTATGGGTTTAATGCGGGTCAGCCTGAATAATGTCAATTTATCGGGTGCCAATCTATCCGACGCCAATCTTAATCGTGCACTGATGCGTCACTCCAATCTTTCCGGAAGCATATTAAAAAATACAGTGCTATTTGGCGCCGATCTTTCCGGCGCTAATTTGACCGATGCCGATTTATCCGGGGCGGATTTATCAGAAAGCAAACTTGAAGATGCTGATTTTACAGGCGCCAACCTTGCGGGCACCCGATTTGGCGGCATTAAAGACAAATCTGTATTGAAAGGTTTAATCTCCAGTAAAAATCTTGAAGCGGCAATCTTTGAATAAGAATCCAAAAGGCTAAAGACACTTATTGATGACCCGTAGCCTGGAAAGGCTTCGGGCCGTCGATACCAAGTCTGGGCCTAATGCTGATCTTCAGCACCATTATCTTGACGGGCAATCCCCACGCTTTGTCAGCCCTGCAACATTCACTCCGACTTCGAGTACACAGCTAAAGCCCCTTTGCATAAGTTAATGCTTTATTTTTCGTTAGCTCATCACAATTTCTTGCAATAGCTCACAAGAGTAAGCTTTAAATGATTGGCTGCCTATTTATTATGTTAGATAAAAGCTCACCGAATCTAAATCACATTTTACTGACTGGACACGCCTGCCAATAAAGACGAAAATGCACTAAAGCTTAAAACATTTACTTTCCGCCACAACGCCAATAAAACCGTCCGCTTAAGTTTTACCCGTAAGAGAGCAACATAATGTTTACCCGAACAAAAAGACCGTTTGGTGCTGCCTTGCGCAGCCTGTTTTTTTTTATCTTATCCAGATCCCGACAAGTCATAATCGACTGGTTTGCCATACCTTGTTTCGATATAAAAAATGAACATCAGGCCCGGCAACAACTTCAAACCAATCTCATAAACACCTGGAAAATCGGAATATTAACTAGCGTAATCTATTTCATGGTTTTTATTGCTTTGGTTGCTTTAAACAACGATTTATCAGAGATCAAAGCCATTGCCTACTGTTTTACAGCCGCAACGCTCATCACTTTATTTGTTAAATTTCAACGAAATACCAAAATCAACCAATTTGCCAAACTAGCCATAATTCTTTGGCCGGCGGGCCTTATCGGGCTTTTAATGCTAACTGAAAGCACTGTTTTCTATAATCAAATCTGGCTAGGCCTATTACCGGTTTATTTCTTAACCTACGGGCAACTGCTTATGTCATTTTCTGCCTCATTAACTGTAGGTTTACTAACAATGATGGCGATACCCATAAGCGGCTACCTGATTGGCATTGAAACCACGGCACTACTGCCCTCAATGACAATACTTCTGACCCTCAATATGTTCGGTTTCTGCAATCGCTACCAACTGGAGGCTCACGCCCGACAGCTGTTTCAAGAGCGTCGCAAAGCAGAACAAGCGATGGCAGAAAAAACATTATTCTTAAGACAACTTAGTCACAATCTCAGGCAACCGTTAAATGCCCTGAACTGTTATGCCTCGGTGCTCGATGCTGCCTTCATAGATCATCAAAACCAGCAAAACCAATTATTTCAACAGATGGCTGGCAAACTGGGCCTGGCTATTGATGATCTTAACTGCACATTCAACCGCATTCTCGATATCGCCAACCTGGAAACCGGTCAGCAAACAACTCAACTTGCAGACATTAATATCAATCTCTTGCTATCCAGATTGGAAAACCAGTTTTCTCAACAGGCCGCCAAACGAGGCTTAAAGCTTATCATCCAGCAACGCACACGCCCTCCCTACAGCGTTTACAGTGATCCAGGCATTTTGAACCAAATTCTCGGCAATCTGATCGACAATGCCATCAAATATACTCAAACCGGCTGGGTAATCGTCGCTGCGGTTAAATCCAATGGCAACCAACTTAAAGTGCATGTCCGCGATAGCGGCATCGGTATTGACAAGGAACATCATACGGCCATATTTAAAGAGTTTTTCCGCTGTAATAGCCCCCAGATAGATACTCACGGTCTGGGTATCGGCCTGGCTTATGTCATAAAAGCGGTAGAATGCTTACCGAAGCATAACCTGCAAGTCTCCTCACAACTGAACAGGGGCAGCGACTTCCAACTCTGCCTGCCGACTTTAAAAACAGATCAGCCCATGTAACTCAAAGCTATTGCAGTTGGTATCGGCATTCAATTTCCTACCTCAGGGTGCCCAAAGACAACGCCTTTTTCAAAAACCTTAAGTACAAGTTCTGTCCTTCGCGCCACGCCAAATTTTAAAAAAATAGTCCGTATATGATTTTTAACCGTCTGCTCTTCTATCCTTAACTTGCGGGCAATCTCCTTGTTGCATTTGCCTTGCACCAGCAAGCCCATAACTTCAAATTCTCTGGGGGTCAGCCCTAAATCTGCAGGATCAGAGACCGGCCATATTCCCACCCCGAAAGGTTCTCTCGGCAACTGTGGCCACATGACAGATGCGGGCAAATAAACCCGCCCGGACAAGACATCCCTTAACGCCTCGACAAATTCAAGTCGCGACAAGGTCTTGGCAATAAACCCCATTGCGCCCAATCGTAAAGCTTCAAACACCAACTTCCTGTCGTCAAGCCCGGAAAACATAACTACACATAAATTTGGAAAATCTTCGCGTAACGCCTCCAAGCCCTTCAGCCCACTCTTGCCGGGTAACTGAATATCCAGCAATACCAAATTTAAGGGATTGGCCCAGGCGATAGCCAACCCGTCATCAAAGCATTCTGCTTCAAAAACCTGCAGCCCGGAAAATATCTGCTTCAACAAACAGGCAACTCCGTCTCTGGCGCAGAAATGGTCATCGATAACAAGGACATTCATAAATTAGAAAGCTCATGATTAAAAATATAAGCTTAATTGTAGTAGGTAAAAGTTGGCTTAGGTTAGATGCAGTACTTAAGTACTGGTACGAGAGGAGGATGGAGACAGCCTAAGTTACGATGTAACCTAAGATAACAGTTAACACTGAGTTAAGGCGATTTTCCGGGAAGAATATATACCCGAGCGGCTGGTATTTTTGACCATTTTCTTCGCTGTAAAAATAGCTACATAGCTCGCTATGCCCCTGTTTTTTGGCTCCGGCAATTGCTGTATCGCCTGCATCCATGCAGTCGTTGAAAATAAATATCTGCTTCAGGGATAGCAGGTGTATTAAGTTTAAAACCCCTTTTATTAATAAAACACTTTAGGAGAATTGGAATGAACGAATGTGACCTACCTCGTGGAATTGAAGCATCCTCATTAGTTGATATTTCCAAGCTTAATCTGAAAGCTGACGCTTCTGATAGAGTTGCCATGAAAATAAGCGAAGCTGTGCTGGCTGAATACGCCTCTCTACGGAAACCTGCCAGTCTGGTCGTCGCCGGAAGGCTATCCGATATATTTCATAGTCCCATCGACAAAAAATGGGAATGGATAGGACTACTAGCACTTGATTTGAGTATTTTACGTGAAAGATGTTTTGCTACTTTAGATGAGTCAGTTCCTCAACTCCTCAAAAACACAATAGCCGATTAACCTTCGTTACTTTAAAAATCAAAGGTAAAACTCCACTCGTTTAAGGGGGTGGGGTTCTACCAATGGCTTTAGGATTCGAATATGAAAAATGATGATTTATTATGCCCCAGCGCACCGCTAACCGAAGAGTCATTTCTTTTTGGTATTCTGGATGAGAAGGCAGAAGTCAATTACACCGAAAAGCCAATACGTATAACAGAAGGATTGGCAAAGATTTTCAATGATCTTGATAACCCTGAAAAACACTTTCGCTTCACCATGAAGTGTGGTGAAAGTAGTTGTGCGCAATGGAAAAATGAAAAGTGCTCCATAGCCTCAGCGCTTAAAACTTCAAACGTTAACCTTGCGACAAAACTGACCGCTTGTGGAATAAGACGGGCGTGCAGATGGTTCAGTCAGGAAGGAGAAAGGGCTTGTAGATTA
>CAIKYI010000604.1 GCA_903831545.1 uncultured Methylobacter sp.
AAGCCAGAGTGGCTACCCATCTGAAATTAAAAGCCTATGAAAATGAAATGGAAGCCAAAATAGCGCAAGGCATTTGCGAGATTGAGGCTTTAAATCAGGAAATCATAACCAATCAGCATGAGCTCATTTTTACCATAGGACAAATCTGCGAAACCCGATCGCATGAAACCGGACAACATGTGAGGCGTGTTGCCGAATACTCGTATTTATTGGCAAAATTATGCGGTTTTGAAGAACTTGAGTTGATGAAACAGGCCTCGTCCATGCACGACATCGGTAAAGTCGCTATTCCTGACAGTATTTTAAATAAACCCGGCAAGTTGACCGATGAAGAATTTGCGGTAATTAAAACGCACAGTCACCTGGGTTTTCAGATGCTCACGTTGTCACCCAAAGCCGTTCAACGGCCTTTATTTAAACTGGCGGCTATCATTGCCCTGGAACATCATGAAAAGTGGGATGGCAGCGGTTATCCTTCCGGGCTTAAAGCTGAACAGATCAGTCTTGCAGGTCGAATTACGGCTATTGCCGATGTCTTTGATGCGTTGGGCGCCATGCGCTGTTATAAACCTTCCAAAAGCATGGATGAAATTTTAGTGATCTTTCAGCAGGAACAAGGCCGACATTTTGATCCAAATCTGACCAGGCTGTTTTTTGATCATTTGGATGAGTTTATAGTGATTAAAAATAAGTATGCCGAACAGTAAAAACGGGAGTGCAACAGCTGAAGCTGTTGCCTGTAAAACAGCTAAAGCAGTTTTACTCCAGTAGCTGCGTTATTTTATGAATGTTTCCTGGCCCAAGAACAAAGACAATTAACAGTGTGTCCTTAGTGCTGTTCGTGGTAGATATTTAGATGGCAATACTTCATAAACGGTAGTCTTTTGCTATTGAATAGATTTAATTGAGGGAGGGAGTAAACGTATGTTTAGACACATTAAAAATAGCCTGCAGTGTTGGGTTATACTCACCCTGATAGTGGTTGCAAGTGCTATTGCCAAGGCTGATGAAAGTGTTTATCAGCCCACTTATGGTTCAAAAGCCCGCTCGGTAACAGAGTACGTGGTCGGCATTCATCCTTTGCACAACCCTCAGCGTCTGATGGAAGTATATGGCCCTATTGTGGACTACATGAACGCCAATATCCCTGAAGTCCGTTTTAAATTGGAGGCCTCGCGCAATTACGAGGAGTTTGAACAGAAACTGTATTCCGGACACTTCGCCTTCTCAATGCCCAATCCCTATCAAACCTTACAGTCACTTAAATATGGCTATCGGATTTTTGGCAAGATGAGCGATGATGCCGATTTTCGGGGCATTATTCTGGTGCGCAAGGATAGTGACATCATGCAAGTTGCAGATCTTAAAGGCAAGGCAGTGTCGTATCCGGCTTTGACGGCACTGGCAGCGACCATGATGCCGCAATATTATCTTCATACGCATGGCCTTGATATCAATGTCGATATCGAAAACCACTATGTCGGCTCCCAAGAATCCTCTATCATGAATGTATTGCTTGGGCGTGTCGCAGCGGGAGCCACCTGGCCGGTACCTTGGAAAGGCTTTTCCGCTGAACACCCCGATCTGGCAAGTCAGTTGCTTGTGAGGTGGGAAACCGAGCCGTTGTTAAATAATGGCTGGGTTGTCTACAAGGAAGTTCCGCAAGGGATAGCCGACAAGATTGCCCAGCTCCTATTCGGTTTGCACCAAACTGAACAAGGCAGGCAAATTTTGGCGCGGCTGCCGATTTCCCGTTTTGAACCGGCGAGTGATGAAACCTATCGTCCTGTTCGTGAGTTTTTGGAAAAATTTTCCAAAACGGTACGTCCTATTGACTATTGAGCGAAATTATCAGTGAACTTCGTTAGATGTTTGCTTACCCGTTTTGGCAACTTTTGGACTACCTCCATCGGTCGGCAATTGACGTGGTCTTTTTCTGTGCTTGCCCTGGTCATTGTGCTGGGTGCGGGCTATCTGCAGCTGGATTTTCAACGAAATTTTCTTTACAGCCAAGGCACCAGACACGCTCTTGAATTGGCGCATTCAATTTCCTTTAGCAGTTCGTCCTGGGTGCTAACCGATGATGTAGCTGGTTTGCAGGAGGTATTAAAAGGAGCCTCGGATGCAGATGATCTTAACTTTGCGGTTGTACTTACACCTCAAGGTCAAGTGTTGGCCGCCACCAAGCCGGAATATATCGGTCAGTTTTTTAACGATGCAATTAGTCAGCGCTTGCAGGGGCAGCAAGCGGAGCTTCAAATTCTGCTTGATGAAGCCAATTTGATCGATATTGCTGTGCCGATCATGACGGGCAACCAACTGATTGGCTGGGTGCGCGTCGAACTGACGCGAGATACCGCGAATGCCCATTTGCGTAACATTGCTATTGACGTAATTAGTATTGCAATTGTTTTGGTGCTGGGGATTGCGCTGATTGCCAGAGCTTTGGCGCGAAGGCTGACCAATGGTCTGGATCGATTGGCGGAAGTCGCTGTTGATGCGGAAAACGGACGGACCTTTCAGCGTAAGGACCTCGGGCGTAAGGATGAAGTAGGAGTGCTTGCGCGGCATTTATATCGGATGCTGGATGCTATCGAACAAGGTAAAAATGCACAACAGGCAAGCGAGGCGCGATTTCGCAGGCTGGTAAAAATCATGCCGATTCCTCTGGCTTACGTCTCAAAAGACGGCATGATACTTTATATAAACGATAGGTTTGAGCAGTTCTTTGGCTATAGCCATGAGGATATTCCGACGATTCAGCAATGGTGGAATCTTGCTTATCCCGAAGAAGCGTACCGAAAATGGACTATAGCGACCTGGACATACGCAGTAAAGACTGCAGCAGAGTCAGGGCAGGACATTCAGCCGGTCGAATATCAGGTCATTTGCAAGAATGGCGAGCTGCGGATTATGGAGATTTCCGGCGTCACTCTTGGTGATGATTTACTGGCAACTTTTATCGATATTACCGCTCGTAAAAAGGCCGAAGCTGAACTTAAAGCGCACCGCGATCATCTGGAGCAATTGGTTGAAGAGCGGACGGCGGCGTTGCTGCTTGCCAAGGATGCAGCGGAAGCTGCCAATATTGCCAAGAGTACCTTTGTAGCGAATATGAGCCATGAATTGCGTACGCCTTTGAATGCGATATTGGGTTTTTCTGAGCTAATGTGCCAGGATGAAACAGCTACCATGGCACAAAAAGATATCTTGGCTATTATTAATCGTAGTGGCACTCATTTGCTCAGCATGATTAACGATGTGTTGGAAATTTCAAAGATTGAAGCTGATCGCCTTGAGCTGGATATTCAGTCGCTAGATTTGATTGATTTGCTACAGGATGTCGGCGATATGATCGGAGATCGTGCCTTGGTAAAGCA
>CAIKYI010000605.1 GCA_903831545.1 uncultured Methylobacter sp.
ATACCTGATTAACTCTATTTTCAATTGCTCATATTTTACGTCCTGCACAGCCAGTCCCTTATTAACCGCCAACACAGCAGCAATACCCGCACTCTGTCCCAAAATCATAAAAACAGGTTCCATCCGGATGGAGCCGTAAGCAATATGTGAACAGGAAATACAAACGGGAACCAGTAAATTGGCACACTCCTCTCTTTTCGGCGTAAGCGATTTGTAGGCAATGTCGCAGAAGTTCTGAATATTAAACCGCAATATGTTTTTGTTTTTATCAGTGCTGCCTGCGCGTTAGGGCTGACAGGTCAGGCAAGAAGGGAAGCTGATGCCTTAGTAGCACAATCAACTGAAATCAAAGCAAACAAAAATAAAGGTTTTCTCAGTCGAATTATGAGCAAATTACGCAGTTAATAACTGTGCCTTACGGAATAAATAGATTATGAGTCAATATAAGATTATTTTTACAGGTCCTGTGGGTGCGGGGAAGACTACAGCTATTCATTCAATCAGCGACCTGCCTCCTATAAAAACAGATGCCGCTGCTAGTGATATGGCTAAATCCAAAAAGTCTGCAACCACGGTTGCGATGGACTATGGTGTAATGAATTTGCCAGGTGGCGAAAAACTACACCTTTACGGAACGCCTGGGCAAGAGCGTTTTGATTTCATGTGGGATATTTTAGTGACAGGCGGCATTGGTTTAGTGTTGTTGCTTGATAATACCCGTGCTGACCCCTTTGTCGATATGAAGTTTTTTTTGGATGCTTTCAGTAAATTTATTGGTGATACTGCGGTGGCTATCGGTGTGACACAAATGGATGTGAGTGCAAAACCAACCATTCACGATTACCAAGTTCAGCTAGGTGGTATGGGCTTAAAGTTACCCGTTTTTGCCGTTGATGCCAGAGTCAGAAACGATATTTCTATTTTAATACAATCATTACTCTACTCATTGGATCCTGGATTAGAGGAATAATCAATGAGTCACTACTCTTTAACGGAAGGACTCTATTTGTATCTCACTCCCGCAGGTGCTTATTATGCCGTGAGTTCTATGGACAAGGATAAACCACGTCAATTCTTAAAAAATATCTTGCTACAACAACAAACGCCAAGCCTTAATCTTGAAACCTTACACTCCTTGACCGAGTATGATGATGAACAAAAATGTTTAGAATTACTGCATCATTGCCAAAAACTAGGCTGGGTTCAGGGCATAGAGTCGGCGAAACAATACCCTGCGGGCGCACTAGAGGATATTTTGCCTGACTTACTGGGTGGTATTTCAGAAAATGGTAAAGTGCTACTCGCTGATAAAGAGGGATTTTATCTGGTGAGCATTGGTTTTCCACATGAAGTTGCTGAAGAGTTGTCTGCTTTAAGTGCAGAAATTGCAACCGTTCGTGATCGTCGTTCGGGATTACTTCGGAATAATATGGGACTGGGAAGTAATGCATGGGCGGTCGTTGATGTTTTTGGCAACAGTCATGTGGGCTTTTGGCCGTTATTTATTGGTCAAAACCGCTTTGTTATTGCCATTTCGGGTATTCCTCATTTTAACCAACCCGATTTTGTTTCTCTGGTTTGGACACTAAGCATCCGCTACGCAGACAAAAGTAGTTAATTTTTAATGGTACGCACATAATGAAAAAAAGGAATCTAATATGAGAGCAGATATGTTGACTTCCGTGTTAACGGAACTGAATGGAACATCAGCCGATATTGAAGCCTCTGGTGTTATATCCACAGA
>CAIKYI010000606.1 GCA_903831545.1 uncultured Methylobacter sp.
ACACATTGCAGCCCGGCCATCCTGAGCCTTATACCTCTGCAAGCTAAATTGCCCACTCCACAACAAGCGAATAAGCAATTAACCTGAGATGTATAAGTTCAGCATCCGTGGTTTTCCGGCCCCGCCTTACGACGGGTGTGGCTCCTTGGTGTCAATCCCTGACATAACATCCTGTCTTTTCCCTTTTTACTTCCTTAAGTAGTTAAATCGTTTACTGCTTTTTTTCATTACGCCTGACGTTGTTTTCTGTTGGCAATAAAACCCAATATGGCACTGCCAAAAAACCAGATCGATGCAGGAACGGGTACAGGACTGGCACTAAAAGCAACCGTGCCGGCAAGGCCGGTGACATTAGTTAACGCATTAAACGCAGTGCCGCCTGCCGCTGCAATGGTGTAATCGCCTGCCTGTAACAGGTAATTGTTAAGGGCAACAGAATTGCCTCCAGTCGGGCCAACGTGAGTAACGTACTCTGCTACGCTCCAATCACCGCTGTTATTGGCCATGCTCCAAGAGTGCAAGGCATCAAACTGGCCTTTAAAAGTAATATTGGCGGTATCCCGAAATACCGAGACATGAGCCAAATAATCTGTGGTAACGCCATTGTCAATTGGCGAAGTTGTTTTTTCAGCATGTGGCGTGGGTGATAAAACCAAATGACTGGGATTAAGCGGATCAACAGTTGTATCGTCATGGGCTTCGTCAGCAAAAAGTCCGTTATACAAACTAAACGCCGGGTTTAATAAACCAGTATTGGTTGGATCGCTATATACGATGGTTACATTCGATGCCTGGTCCAGATGAAATTTAAAGAAATCTCCTCCGGCTAGGCTATGGCTGTCCCCCAAGGTTGTAGTGGTTCCCTCGGCCCAACCATAGTTGGAGAATGATCCGCCATTGACACCGCCGGGCGACATCACGGTACTGCTTAAATCAATATAACTGACATGCGCCGCAGCAGGATTTGCAAGGCCCGCCAGGAGAATTGCCAGGCCGCTTAGCCCAAGTTTTGTTTGTTTTTTTAAAATCATATATCCACCTTTAGTTAGCATTAGAAACAGTTGCCCCAGTTTCCTGGTAGTTCACTTGGCTTTAATAAAACCCGTAAACCACCTGCGATTTTCATTGCGGCAGGGAATACCGAATGAACGTTTTTTTTAAGTATCTTGCCATCCGGGAAAGGTACTTTGTTGTAACTTACATTAGTTAAAGCATTTACCGTGCCAACTATGTAGAGCTTGATTTGTAGGGGCTCCAGCGCTTTGTTTTTCATGTCGATAATTAAACTATGTTATTTAACGCACTTGGGTGTGTTAAATAACATAGTTTTTTAGATTGCCAGGAGGGTAGCTGTCATGCTCAGCCGGGCTGACGGTGGTGTCCGAAGCCTGACTTGTAAAAACAACTGAAATTCAGTGCAGCCACCTCTAGCCGTCATGCCCGCCGGGAAGCGGGTATCCAGTGCCAGGGATGGCAAGACATTAGTATCAATAACTTGCGAGCTTACATCCCTGTAATCTGGTTCCCGGCAGTCCATGCCGGGATGACGCGTTGTTTGAGTGTCTGTCCATCAAAACAACTTAAAATCCATGCTGCCATCTCTAGCCGTCATACCCGCCGGGAAGCGGGTATCCAGTGCCAGGGACGGCAATTCATTTGTTTCAATAACTTGCGAGCTTACTTCCCTGTAATCTGGTTCCCGCCAGTCCATGCGGGATGACGCGTTGTTTGAGTGTCTGTCGTGAATGCAAGCTGGGATGACGGGGTTGTATTGATGCACATAAAAAAGGGTAAGCAAGGTGGACTCATCCCTGACTTGCTTACCCGACATGGAAGCCGGTTTCAAACGGCTCAGGTGAAATTATCAAAAGGTATTAAAAAACATCCCTGTTTTAACTGCTTACATTCCCAGTCTGTAACTTTTACGACGGTTTAAGCCCAACACACCCAACATACCGGTCAAGAACATCCATACGGCAGCAGGCACCGGTACCGCAGCAACGCTAGCGGCATTAAAGGTTAATTGGCCATGTAAATTGGTTCCACCAAAAGAATCCACGCTAAAACCACCCGCCGCCAAAGTTGCGCCCAAAGCACCCGAGGCAGCGATGGTGTAATTTCCGGCACCCAAGGTAATGGCAAGCGTTTCCAAGGTATCGCTGGCATTATCGCTGTATCCGGCACTAGAACCGGCATTGCCATTAACCGCTTGAATAAACGCTACGTTACTCCAGTTTCCGGAAACATTGGATTGACCCCAATTAGCCAGAGCATTGAACTGCCCAACGTAAGCACTTGGGACGGTTGCTGTTGTATTGCGATAAGAGGAGGTAATGCCTTGAACGTCGGCCGGTGCGGTTAAGCCGTCCAATGCATCTTGTACTTTTGGAAACGGAGGAGCAGAGGCTTTTGGATTCAATTTTTCGTTACCATCATCATGACCCTGGTATTGCAGAAGGCCGCTATACAACGTGAAGCCATTATCATAAAAGTAACCCGCACCATCATCAACATTCCAACTGATATTAACCGTGGACGCTTGGGACAAACGGAAGTTGAAAAAATCCACCTTGTGGCTATCGCCCAAAGTAGCTTTGGTACCGTTGCCCCAGCCAAAATCAGTCACGTCATTAACATCGACCGTAGCGCTACTGGAAGTCGGTGTATAAGTGACGCCGGTGAAACTGCCAACACCGGTATAAGATTGATTGGTTGCATTCCACTGACTTTGATCACTCAGCGCCAAATCTTGTTGCGCTGATATAGCGCCAAGACCATTGGCAGCAATCCCACCCAACGCCACAACACCGGCAGGCGTGGAGCCATATTGCGCGGTAGAAGCCGTTTTACCCGCCGCCGTCAAATCACCGATTTGCGAGCCTTGGTTAAGATCGTAATACTCGACATGCGCCAGTGCCTGCTGGCTTAAGCCCAGCAACGCGACAGTAACGCCCAGTGCTAGCTTGCTTTTTAGGCCATGTCCGGCACTTGCCGGAATGTGCTTTTGTTTTTTATTTATCATGGGAGTTCCTCGTTCTTACAATAAAATTAAAGTTGAAAAAAAGTTTATCTCGTCCTTGTGCCTGCAAGATTAATAAGCATTTATTGGGCCAATAGTTTTGGTGTTGAATTTACTGGCTTTAGCGACAAGCAGCTACGAATAATTAATTAAACTATGTTATTTGACGTATTTTTTTGCGTTAAATGACACAGTTTAATTAATCCGGATCAATGCTCATAAGCTGAGCAACCCAAAAAGCAATACTTTTTATAAAGTGGCCGGGTAATTGCATTATTTTTTAAAAATGACTTAGATACCTTGCTCCACAAGCGGATAATATATTGATTTTTTTTACATGGCTATCTCTATATGTAAAAGCCCATTTATGCTTAAGACCTAGTGTCATAAAGTTAAGCTGGCATTCCAGCAGGGAGATTTAAGTGAGGGTTGAGGTATAGATTTATAAAAGGCCATCCATGATTCCAGGGTTCGCTACGCAATCTTCCGGGATAGGCAATCCCTGCCGGATATACAATGTTCGTCATACCATCCTTTACTTGGTGGATTGTGCTGATCTTTCCGGTGTTTTACGTGGAGTGATGCAATTCATCGCTAAACATACCCGAAATTTGAGCACAAGGATGCGATCATCTGCTACCATTCTTGGCACTTACCATTTTTATCTTAATAGGTACTGGCTAGTAAATATAACCAAGTCAATAAAGGTGTAACCATGATCTTTCTGGTTTTATATTTGACAAGTCCATATGTTCGGCTTATTACCAGGCCTTTAATTTTAAATACTTTTTTATAAAATATGATTTTTAAAATACATAAAA